>DASWNX010000016.1 GCA_036399055.1 Jatrophihabitans sp. | reverse complement strand
GCTGGTGCGGTGTCGCCCGCGAGCAGGGTGACGATGTCGGCCAGGGTGGCGATGTCGGCCAGATGCTGCGGCCCCAGAGCCGGCGCCTGCGGAAACGCATCGCGCAGGTTACCCAGAATCTCGACCCGCTTGATCGAGTCGATGCCCAAATCCGCCTCGATATCCATCGACTCATCCAGCATGTCAGCCGGATAACCGGTGATCGAGGCGACAATCCCGATCAACGCAGACGACAACTCAACCCGGTCAATCCCCCGGACCACCGGCGCCTCGACAACCGCGACCGGCACGACAACCGCGACCGGAGTGAGCACCGCAGCCGCGACCGGAGTGAGCACCGCAGCCGCGACCGGCACGACAACCGCGACCACAGGCGCGGCGATGGGCGCCGAGTTGACAACGCGGTACCCGTTGGCCAGCGCCTCTTGGTAATCGGCACGACGCTTGTCACTGACGTAGTTGACACCGTCGAGTTGGATCACCATGCCCTTGGCGGCTTGCTCGACCGGGGCAGCGGTTTGCCACCGGTTGACGTCACGCAGCTCGACACCAGCGGCCACCAGCGCGGCGATGGCCTGCTTCATGCTCAGCTCGGAGTCCCGGCGCGGTCCCTGATCCATCGACACGACGAGCACATCCCGTCCAGGTAGGCACCGAGCGACCAGCGTGGCGAGCACGTTCTTCGGACCGAATTCGACGAAAATGCCGAACCCGTCGTCGTACATCGCCTCGACCTGGCTACGGAACTCCACGGCCGTGGTCAGCTGGCCGGTGATCAACTGACGATTGGCCGCGATGTCGCGGCCATAGCGCTGGCCTTGCGTTGTCGAGTACACCGGTCCGGACGGCGCCCGTAGGTCGACTGCCGCGACAGAGGAGCCGAAGTGGGTGACGGCATGAGAGACGAATGGCGTGTGAAAGGCGGCCGAGACCGGCAGTCGCTGAGCGCGAAGACCGTGCTCGCCGGCAAGGGTAAGCAGTTGCTCGATGGCCTGCGTCGCCCCACCGACCACGATTTGGTCGGGGGCGTTGTCGTTGCAGATCCAGACCTGGTGCAGGCCGGCGATCAAGGCCGTCACCTGATCGCGGCCAGCGTTGACAGCAGCCATCGCGCCAGGGTCTGAGCCCGCACCGGGCGGGGTGGCCATGGCCGCTCCCCGGGCCCGGGCGAGCATAGCGAAGTCGTGGTCGGTCAGCGAGCCGGCCGCCCACAGCGCGGTGAGCTCACCGAAGCTATGGCCGAGGTAACCGTCAACCGGCAGGCCCAGCTCGCGCAGCACGGTGAAGTGGGCGACGCTGATCGCGCCGATGGCGGGCTGGGCATGCTGGGTCAGCCGCAGAGTCTCCTCCGCGGACTGGCGTTCTGCATCTGAGAACGGCGGCGGCGGGAAGATCACCCTAGCCAGGGTGGTGGGCGCCAGGGCATAGCTGTTGGCCTTGTCCAGCGCAGAGCGCATCGGCGGATACGACAGCACCGCGGTGCGTGCCATGTCGACGTACTGGCTACCCTGGCCGGCGAACAGCGCACCGATCTTGGTAGCGGGCATTGCCTGCTCGCGGAAGTGGACGCCACTGGGTAGTGCCCAGGAGGACCCAGGCCCGTCCAACGCCTTCAATGCCAGTGTCCTGGCCTGCTCAACGCCATCGCGGTCGTGGGCGGTGAACACGATCCGGGCGTGATCGGCGGCTATCGGCTCATCGCTGGGCTCGGCGCCTCCGGTCAGCAAAGCACGCAGCGACTGCACATCGCAGGCGTGCCAGTTCAGGATCCGGGCCCCGGAATGCAGGGTGGCGACCGGCTCGCGATGCGCTGCGGTGGCGTCATGCTCTTCGAGCACGCAATGAAAGTTCGTTCCACCGAAGCCGAACGCAGACACTGCCGCCCGGCGGCGCGGCCGGTCGGGATCCAGGATCCAGGGCCGGGCGACCGAATTGACATAGAAAGCCGAGGAGCCGAAGTCTGCGGCGCTGCTCGGCTGCGTCACGTTGAGGGTGGGCGGCAGCACCTTGGAATGCAAGGCCAGCGCCAGCTTGATGAGACCGGCGGCGCCCGCTGCTGCCTTGGTGTGACCGATCTGGGACTTCACGCTGCCGATGGCGGCGAACTGGCGTTCGGACGTGGCTGCGGAATACACCTCGCGCAGCGCAGTCAGCTCGGTGTGATCGCCGACGGCGGTACCGGTGCCGTGCGCCTCGATCAGCTCGATATCACCGGCGTTGATCCGGGCGTCGGCGTATGCCCGCTGCAGGGCGAGCTGTTGGCCGCTTGCCCGCGGCGCGTAGATGCTCTTGAACCGGCCGTCGCTGGATGAGCCCATACCCGAGATCACCGCGTAGACCCGGTCACCGTCGCGTTCGGCGTCAGCCAGCCGCTTGAGGGCCAGCATTCCGATGCCCTCCCCGATCAGAGTTCCGTCGGCCTGCTCGTCGAACGGACGGATGACTCCTGTCTTGGAGAATGCCGGGGTCTTGCTGAAGCACAGGTACATCAGGATCGTGTTCTCGGCATCACAGCCGCCGGTGATCATCATGTCCGCGCGGCCCAGCAGCAGCTCGTCGATGGCCATGCGGGTCGCCGCCAGCGAGCTCGCGCACGCAGCGTCCAGCGTGCAGTTCGTGCCGCCGAGATCGAAGCGGTTGGCGATCCGGCCCGCGACGACGTTGCCCAGCATGCCGGGAAAGGAGTTCTCCTCCCACGGCGCGAACGCCATGGTGAACTTCGCGGCTATCGCTTCGGCGTCGTCTCCGGTCAGGCCACAGCTTCGTATGACCTCTTTGAGCACCGGTGTCTGAAGACGGGTGGCCAATGGTTGGGTAAGCGAATTCGCTCCGGTTATCCCGAGCACGACGCCGGTACGGGCCGGGTCATACCAGCTGGAACCCGGCGCGCCGGCGTCGGCCAGTACCTCACGAGCCACCACCAGGCTCAACAGCTGCAGGATGTCGGTGACTTCAAGGGTGTTCGGCGGCATGCCGAACTCCAGTGGGTTGAACGCCGTCGTCGGGACGAATCCGCCTCTGCGGCAGTAGGTCTTGTCTTGCGCCGAGGGGTCTGGATCGTAGTAGTCATCGACGTTCCAGTGAGTCGAGGGAACGTCCTCGATGCAGTCACGCGCGGCCACGATATTGCTCCAGAACTCACGGAGGTCACGCGATTTCGGAAATAGCGCAGACAGCCCCACGATGGCGATGGGGGTGTCGGCCAGACGGCGATCAAGGTCGTTGCTCATACGAGGCTCTCCAGATAAGAGGTGGTGCGATCGAGGTCGGCGCCGCACCGGGGCAAGACGTGCTCAACGCCCTTGGTAGAAGTCATCGAGGTTCTGCAAGGTGTCGGGCGACAGGTTCGCGCTCCGTCGGAGTCAGGACCGATCGCACGATGCCGGCTACCAGCGCGGTCGTCCCCGCGTCGGTGAGCATGCTGTAGTGGTCGCCTTCGCCGGTCAGCACTTGCAGACTCGGCGAGCAGACCTGGTCCCAGCCCATCGGCCCGGATTCAGCCAGCAGGCTTCGGCGCGCGCGCACAACGGTGGTGGCGATCTGACTCGGGACGGCCTGGAAGGCCCGGGTCAGCAGGCTATTGCGGCGCAGCCCGTCAACGTAGACCGCGAAGACCTTAGCCAGCCCGGCGATCGTGGTGCCCGGTAGCAGGACGCCGGAGTCGGTCATCGCCGCCAACACGTCCTCAAGCGACCCAGGGCAGGCCGCGCCCGGCTGAGCCGGCGCCCCTCGCTTGGCGCCGAGGTACATGGCGAACCACCTCAACAACGTCTGCTCGTCCAGATCATCGATCTGAGCCTGGTATCCGGGAACGGCGGCGATGCTGTCCAGCAGGACGAGCTGCGTCGGGGCCGTGCCTGCGGTCAGGTGGGCGGTCATGGCGTGGGCGATCACACCGCCGAACGACCAGCCGACCAAAGCATGATCCTCGCCAGGCCGAAGCACTTCCCGCACCCGGCGGGCGAAGAACTCCGCGATGTCGACGACGCTCAACTCACTGCGCCCACCGGTGAGGGCTGCCTGCTGGTACTGCGCCAGCCCCTGCAAGTTCAGCAGATGGATGCCGTACTCGATCGGCAGTCGCCCAGCCAGGCCGTCGTAAACCGACGAGGGCAGGGCCCCGGGGTGCACGATCGAGACTGACCGCGGCCGGCTGGCATCGCCGGTTCGCAACGTGCGCAGCACCGGGGTCACGTCGGGCCGTCGGGCTGGCGGGCGATCAAGCAGGGCTGACACTGCTCATCAATTCCTCTGCTATGAACCCTGCCAGATCAGCGATCGTCGGGTGGTACCAGAGCGCGGTGGTTGGCAGTTCCACACCGATCCAGGACTCCAGCTCACCGGCCAACACCAGCGCCTCGGTCGAATCCAAGCCGAAGTCGTCGAAGAACTGGTTGACATCGACGTCGGCCGCCGTCACGCCGAGCCTGCTGCCTACCATCTCGGTCAACCGCTGTGCGATGTCCTGCTTGGATTTGCTGGGAACGGAAAGTTCGGTCATAGTGCTTCCTCCTGAGTTGACTTCGAATGCGCGTGATCACGTCGGCTGAACTGCGGGTCGGCCAGCACCGCACGCACTGCCCGGGCGGCCTCGACTCCTGAGCTGAAAGCGGCTTCATGGGAGCCGATCTGGTCAGGGCCGAGGGACTTGGAGTGGAAGTAGGAACCGGCGAGCAACACCCGGCTGCCGGAATGGGCCCGATAGATGCTCGACTGGAGGTCTCGCACCTCGCAGGTGATGATCGGATGCGAGTAGGTGATGCGCTTGATGACCTTGTCCGGCGCCACCTCGATCGGGCAGTCCAGGGTGACGAAATAGTCTTGACGGGCGTTCAGGTCCTGCAGTTGGTTGAGGTGATACACCGGCCAGGCCCGGCTCTGACCGTCCGTGGTCACTGTTCCGAAGTTCCAGCTGCGCCACCGTGCCCGGTCCTTGGACAGCACGGCCTCATCGGTGTGCAGAAGGCAGCTCGAGGTGTTGTACCGCACGGCCTCGATCGCCTGCTGAGCCGGTGTCGGGTTGCCCAGGATGCTCAATGCCTGATCTGCATGGGTGCTCAGCACCACGCTGTCGTAACGCTCGGACGAGCCTGACAGCGTCCGGACCTCGACCCAGTGACCGAGATCCTCGACGGCCACGACCGGGTCGTCCAGCCGGAGCTCGGCGCCGATCGCGGCCAGCGCCTTGCGCACGTAGGTGACGCTGCCGCCCTGCACCGTGTGCCAGGCCACGCTGCGGCCACCGAGGCCCTCGGCGTCATGAGCCATGAAGAAGGCGATGAAGGTGCTGGCCGGCATCTGCCAGATGAGCTCCGGTGGAATCGACCACACCGCGGTCGCAAGCTGGACCACGAACCCGCGTTTGAAGGCTTCGGAGTACCCGTGCAGGTCCAGGTAGGCGCCCAGCCCGAACTCAGCCTGCTTGCGCAAGAAGTGCCGGGGGGCCTCGGCGTGAAACCGCTGCGCGTCGCGCCAGATGCCCAGAAACGATTCCGGGTACCGCTCCACGATCTCGTGCTCAGGCAGGTCGAATTCCAGGGTTCCGAACTCGACGCCGGTGTCGAGGTCGAACATATTGAAGCCGCCCTCATGCGCCAGCACCGGAACGCCGAGCTCGTCGAAGAATGCGCTGAGTCCGGGATAGCTGGGCCGGTTGAAGACGATGAAAGCGGTGTCCAGACCAATTGTCGTGCCGTCTTCGATGACTTCTACCGTATTGGCGTGACCGCCGACATAGTCGTTGCGTTCGTAAATGACCAGCTCGGCCTCGTCCCGCAGTTGATAGGCCGCGGAAAGCCCGGCGATACCAGCGCCGATTACTGCCACCCGGTTGGGCACGGGGCAACTCCTCTCGTTTTTTACCTCGATGCCACCTGAGATGGCGAGCTGACTCGGCCTCCTGAGGCACGAGACCAGGTTGCTGTGGCCTTCAGCTTGGGGGCTATGCGGCATGTGAATTGTCCATTTGGGCGCGGAGCAGGTGCCATGGCAGGAAGTGCCACGTCCGGACGTGGGAGGCAGGCTCGGCGACAGGTGTCCGCGTTTGCGGTACTTCGACATCCGGGATTAGCAAACCGGCTCGCGACGGCGCACTTGCTAGTCTTAAGCCCGAGCGGTCGTGCAGACGGAAGTCGTCGCCGGTGTGAGGGGGTCCCGTGCTGCGATCGTTCGGCTTCTCACCCGAGACAGAAGCCACCTACCGGCTGCTACTGCGGGATCCCCAGCTCACCGATGTCGAGATCACGACGGTGCTGAACTTGACCGCCGAGCAGGCCCGGGCAGCACGCGCCCAACTCATCGAGGCCGGGTTGGTGCGCCGCTCGTGGGAGGACGAAAGCAGGATGGTGCTGGTCCACCCCGAGATCGCGATCGATCAGGCTTTGCGCAAGCGCGAGACCGACGTGGCCCGCGAGCAGGAGAGCATCGCCAACTCCCGGCTGGAATTGCAGGCCTTGGTCAAGGACTACCTAGGGGCCACCGCCCAACCTGAGCAGGTCGGCCAGGCCGTCAAGCTCGTGGACATAGACGCGATCCGGGAAGTGGTGAAGAGCTGCGGCGCGACGGCTCAGCGCGAGGTGCTGGCAATGCACCCCAACTCCGAATACGCCGAACACGACCTTGAGGTGGCCCAAAGCCTCGATACCCAAGCACTCAGCCGCGGCGTGGCAATGCGGTCGATCTACCCAGAGGCCAGTAGGGCCAGTGACTTCTTCAACCACTATCACCGCGCTGTCACCAGTCACGGCGCGCAGATCCGCTATGCCAAGCGGGTGCAGACGCGGATGCTGATCTTCGATCGCGAGACGGCGATCATCCCGCTGCACTCGGCGGACAATGGCCGGGCAGCGGTGCTGGTCCAGGGTCAAGCGATGACCGCCATGCTGGTTCTGACGTTCGAGCAGGCGTGGTCGGGGGCGACCCAGCTGGCTGATGACCCCGAGGACGGCAGAAACCTGGCCGGAACGGACCTGGCAGGAACGGACCCCAGTGACCTGGACCGGACGTTGCTGCAATTGATGAGCATGGGCGTCAAGGATGAAGCGGCGGCTCGCCACATGGGGATCTCAGTACGCACGGTACGTCGCCAGATCGCTGACCTGATGAACCGGTTGGAGGCCAGCTCGCGCTTCGAGGCGGGCATGCGGGCCTCGATCAAAGGATGGGTCCAAGGTTCCCTCTGACCCGCGCAGGGGCTGCCCGCCGCACTGGGTCAGGCCCCGCCGGTCGCCCGGGCGCGAATGCACAAGCTGCCACGACAACTTGTGCCGAAGGCAAACTCCCCTTTTGCGGTGAGATAAGTGTGAATTTATACCCGTAAGGTTTCGAGCCTTCATCACCTCACCCCCGAGCAGATCGCTCCAGCATAGGAGTTCCACATGAGTTTTGGCGCCACTGACCGCACCACGAGGCTTAAAATCACCTCGCTACTTTGCGGCCTTGCCCTGCTGCTTCCGGTCGCGGCCACAATCAGCCGTGACGCGGCGGTTGACACGGCGAAGGTCTCAGTCGCAAGCGATGGGGTGACGCCTCTCAGCACACTCGATGACGGGTTGCATTGGTAGGTCACCTACTCGCGCATGCTCATCGTTCAGAGGCGCCGTATCGTTTGCCGACGCGGTTGCCGGAAGGCGCGGTACTCACGGAGGGCTGGACGCATGCCTGTATATGAGGCAATCATCGATGTCGGGCCCCGTCCTGGAATGCCGGGGGTCACCGACGACAGCCGCAAGGCGGTAGGCGACGAGATCGCGGAGAATCTCGCCGCCGAAGCAGGTGATGAGGCGATCACCGACCTTCGGATCGTGGTGAGCCCGGTCGGGGCGATCGTGCTGTTCACAAAGTCGGTGCCGGCCGGCCTGGATCCCGATCAGGAGTTGCGGGCGTTCACCCGTCAGGCACTGGCGCGTGGACGTTTCGCCGACTGGCAGATGCTCACCAGCAGCTTGACCGAGCTGCACGCCGAATAGCACGCCAGGCGTCCGCGGCTTGAGGGGACGTGCCGGCGGGTTGCCCGACTGGTGGCGCGGGTTCGGATTGCAGGACCTGGCGCCAGGCACTTGACTCAAGGCATGGCCAGGACCCCGTCGCCGGAGGCAGAGAAGCTGGCCGCCTACCGGCGCAAGCGCGACTTCAACCGCACCTCCGAGCCGGCCGGCAGCCCCTCCGGCGGTGTCGCCGCGGTCGCCGCACCCCGTTTCGTGGTGCAGCGCCACCGGGCTCGGCGGCTGCACTACGACGTGCGGTTCGAGATCGACGGGGTGTTGGCGAGCTGGGCCGTGCCGAAGGGCCCGAGTCTGGATCCATCCGTCAGGCACGCGGCCTTTCACGTCGAGGACCACCCGATCGAGTACATCGACTTCGAAGGCGTGATCCCGGCGGGTGAGTACGGCGGCGGCGATGTCATCGTCTGGGACGCCGGCACCTGGGAACCGGGCGAGCCCGACCCCGCCGCGGCGGTGGCCGCTGGCGAGCTGCATGCCGAGCTGCACGGGAGCAAGCTGCGCGGTCGCTTCGTCCTGGTGCGCACCGGCCGGGACTCCGCAGGCAAGGAGCAGTGGCTCCTGCTGCACAAGCATGACGAGTTCGCGGTGGACGGCTGGGATCCGGAGAAGCATCCGCACTCGGTTCTGAGCGGGCGCACCAACGACGAGGTGCTGGCCGACCCGGATCGGATGTGGCGCTCGGATCTGCCGGCCGGCGAGGCCTCGATTGCCCTCAAGGACTCGATCACCGCCAAGGGGTCCAGGCGTCCGGAGACCGAGCGGCCAAGCCCGGCCGAGCTGGCAGCCCTGGACGAGCTGCCCTCGTCAGGGCAGTGGCAGGTCTTCGGCCGCGAGCTGAGGCTCACCAATCTCGACAAGGTGCTGTTTCCCGGTTCGGCGGACCACCAGCCGATCACCAAGCGAGAGTTCCTGCGCTACACCGCTCAGATCGCGCCGATCGCGCTGCCCTACCTGGCCGGTCGTGCCCTCAACATGCACCGCTACCCCCAGGGCGCGGGCAGCAAGGGCTTCTGGCACAAGGAGTTGCCCGGCCACGCGCCCGGCTGGCTGCCCAGCTGGCAGAACCCGGAGGCCGAGGAGGGCGAGTCGCGCACGTACCTGGTGGTCAACGAGCCAGCCGCCCTGGTCTGGGCGGCCAACTTCGGCGCCCTGGAATGGCATGCCTGGACCTCGCTCACCGACCGCCCGCACCAGCCCACCTACGCCCTGATCGACATCGACCCCGGCGCCTCGACATCCTGGCAGGACGTGCTGACGCTCGCCCGGCTGCACCGCACCGCCTTCGAGCATCTGCGGGTGCGGGCCTTCCCCAAGGTCACCGGCCGCCGCGGCATCCAGATCTGGGTGCCGATCAGCCGCGGTCCGAGCTTCAGCGACACCAGGCGGTGGGTGGAGCAGCTGTCCAAGACCGTCGGCGCGGTCGTGCCGGAACTGCTCAGCTGGAAGTGGGAGGTACGCGACCGGGCCGGCAAGGCGCGGCTGGACTACACCCAGAATGCGGTCAACAAGACGCTGGTGGCGCCGTACAGCCCCCGGCCGGCGCCTGGCGCGCCGGTGTCGATGCCCATCAGCTGGGACTGCCTCGATGACCCCGGGCTCAGGCCGGACGGCTTCGCGATGCGCGAGGTCCCGCGCCGGATCGCCGAGCGAGGCGAGCTGTTTCGGCCACTGCTCAACGCCGACCAGCAGCTGCCGGCGCTCGACTAGTCCGCGAGTCAGGCGCCGACAGTGCTCGGGTCACCGGCGGCGTCGCCCTCGGCCGCCAGCGGCGCCACCGCCTGCAACTCCGGCGCCGGCGCGCCTGCCTGGCCGGCTGCCATGGTGGCGAACGCCGCGCCGACACCGGCAGCCACCGCGGTGAGCGCCCAGAGGCTTCCCTTGCGCTCCCTGTCGAGGTAGTGGTCCAGCGACAGCGCGCCCGGCCCGGTCTCGACCAGCGCGGCCAGCGCGGCGATCAGCACCGCGTTGTACTCCCAGCCCCCGTTGGCCGCCCAGGGCCCGTTGGGCAGGTGGACCTTGGTGATCGCGGTGGTCATCACCCCGGTCAGGCCGGCAGCCGCCAACGGAGTGCCCAGGCCGGCCACCAGCATGGCGCCGCCGGCGGTCTCGGTGACCCCCGCCAGGGTGGCGTGCACCTTGGCCGGACGCAGCTGCAGGGACTCCATCATCCCTTCGGTGCCGGCACGGCCGGGGCCGCCGAACCAGCCGAACAGTTTCTGGGTGCCGTGTCCGATGAACAGGCCGCCTATGACGGCACGCGCCGCCAGTCGTCCCACACTCATGCTCGTTCTCCCGTGTCGTGTCGCGGTGAGAAGTCCCAGTGCTGTTCATGGGGACGGCGGGTTCAGCTCACCCCTCACCGCCGCTCTCCACGCTAGGCGCCCGGCGGGCAGCTGTCTATAAGCAGCGCGGCGGCCACCGGTGAGTGGAGGGGCGTTGTCGGGGTAGCCCCCGGAGGTTACGGTGGGATCACGGGCCTCTGGGCCCCGCGGATCAGCAGCGATCCTGCGTGCGCCGCGAGGTGCGCATCGCTTCTCCTTTTTGGAGTTCCTGTGCTTTTCAATGTTGTTACGCGCTCGATGCATGACGTCGGCCTGGCCACCTGGTTCGGTGGCACGCTGGCCAACGCGGTGGCGCTCAACGCCGCCGCCGCAGAGGCCGGCGACGCCAGCTCGACCGGCGCGGTGGCCAACGCCGGATGGGACCGCTGGACGCCGGTGAACGCCGCGGCGATCGGCGCGCACCTGATCGGCAGCGTCGGCCAGCTGCTGGACAACCGCGATCGGCTGGCAAGCCAGCACGGCGTCGCCACCATGGCGGTGGTCAAGACCGGAGTCACCGCCGCGGCGCTGGCAGCCACCGGTTACTCCCGGGTGCTGGGCCGCAAGGTCTCCCAGCACCACGCGGTTCCGGCCGCTGACGCCACGACGCCGACCGCCGGAACCCCGGCCGAGGTGGCCGCTGCCCAGAAGCAACTCACCGCTCTGCAGTGGGCGATACCGGCCCTGACCGGCGCGTTGGTCATCATCACCGCGTACGCGGGCGAGCAGCAGCGCCCGCACGCGGTGCTGGGCGGGCTGGCCCGCAGGCTCAGCATGTAGTCAGCCAGCCGCTGCGCTGACCTGAGCGGGCTTCACCGCTCGCTCTGCTCGGCCGCCAGGCTAGCGGTGACCACCGTTAGCCTGGCGGTGCGGCGCTGCCTGCGTGTCAGCGTGCCCATTAGGTCGACGACGCATGGTTTCCTCCTTGTTTTCCTGCTTGTCCTCCCCCACTCATGCCTCACAGCCGACCGCGGTCGGCGTCTGCCGATGAGCAATGCCCAGTGGCCGAGGCGGTGAACCTCGGCCGACTCGTCGCAGCGCTCACCTGGAAAAGACCCGGATCAACCGATCCGCGCCACCGCCCCGCTGAGGCGCCAATCTCGAAACCTGTTGCTCACCTTGCCGAAACCGGTCGCAGGTTAGGCTGACCGCCGCGCAGGCGCCTCCCGTGCCAACTACCGCGTTTGGCCAGAGGGCCTTCCGTGTAGTCCGACAAGCGGCAGAACGGCATCGACATGACCTCTCCTGACAAGATCGTCTCCTCGTCCGAGGAGATACGCGCCGAGAGCCACAACAGCCAGATCAACACCGCGGCGGCTCAGGCGCACCGTTGCGGCATGACCCACCTGGCCACCGGCCGGATCTGCCTGCTTCCCGAGCGGCATCCCGGCTCCTGTGACTTCCAGCAGCGGCAGAACGACGTCTCACCCGACGACAGCGACTCCTGACTCGCACGCCGTCCGCGCCGCGAAACCCAGGCCCACGCGGTAGGTTCGCCGGATGCGTCACGCGGTCTCGGTCCCCTGTTTCGGAACCGGGTTGGATGCTGCTCTGGTGGCGGACTGGGCGGCCTCGGCGGAGGCTGCCGGCTGGGACGGCTTCTTCCTCTGGGATCACCTGTTCGCCTTCGCTCCCGGCCCGGTCGACGTCGTCGACCCCTGGATCGCGCTGACCGCGGCCGCCTGCGCCACCCGGCGCATCCGGCTGGGCACCATGGTCACGCCGTTGCCGCGGCGCCGCCCAATCGTGGTGGCGCGTCAGACCGTCACTCTTGACCGGCTCAGCCAGGGCCGGCTGGTGCTGGGGGTCGGCATCGGCGGCGGCCCCTTCGAATGGGATTACTGCGGCGAGCAAACCGAGGCGGTGATCCGCGGCGAGATGCTCGATGAGCATCTGGAGTTGTTGGAGCGGCTGTGGACCGGCGAACCCGTCCATCACCAGGGCCGGCATTACCGCACGGCCGGCCCCGACTGGTCGGCTGTCTGCTATCCGCCTCCACTGCAGCAGCCACGCATTCCGATCTGGGTCGGTGGCACCTGGCCCGGGACGCGTCCGTTCCGCCGGGCCGCTCGCTGGGACGGGGTGGCGCCGATGCGCCTGGACGGAGGCTGGGAGGTCGCCGACACCGCGGCTGTCGCGGCCCGGATGGCCTCGTTACGCGCGGCCTCCTCGCCCGGGACGGACACGCCCTATGACATCGCCGTCCCTGGCGAGACCCAGGGCGATGACCCCGGACGGATCGAGCGTCACGCCGAGCATCGCGACGCCGGGGCCACCTGGTGGGTGGAGGCGGTGCATCCCTGGCGCTATGGCTGGCAGGAGGGTCGCCCCTGGCCGTTGACGGCCATGCGCGAGCGCATCGAAGCCGGCCCCTGAGCGGTGGGCGGCCGCAGCGCGTCACTCGTTTCCGCAATCGCTTCCGGTTACACTCCGGTGACGGCGCCACATGTGACAGGTCGATGTGCATCGCTTTCACGGACAGTCGCGTCGATCGGGTGTGTCCAGAGCGGGAGGAACTATGTCAGAGCTGCTTGAGCAGGTAGAGATGTCACAATCCTCCCCGGAGCCTCCGCCCGTCATCCGAGCCGGACAGCAGCTGGTCAGCAAGGAAAGCAAGAGTGGCGCCGCCCGGTTCGGAGCAGCGCTCACCGAGTTGGCGCTGACCGTCCACAACGGCGCCGATCCGCTGACGGTGATCACTCAGGGCGCGATCGACATCGTCCCGGGCGCCGAATTGGCGGCTCTGGTCATTCTCACTGGTCCTAGCCGGCTGGAGGCCTGCGCGGTCACCGGCCCGCTGCCGCCGCAGATCATCGCGCTGCAGAACGAGGTGGGTGAAGGTCCGTGCCTGGACGCGGTCAAGCAGCTGGGCGTGGTGTGGGTTGCGAACCTGGCGACCGAGACACGCTGGCCTCAGTTCGCCGCCGGGGCCATTCCTTTAGGGGTCGGCAGCATGATGTGCACCCCCTTGATGATCCAGGACCGGATCTACGGCTCGCTGAGCCTGGCTTCGGCAACCCCTGACGCTTTCGACGAGGAGTCCCAGGCGATGGCCGCCGTCTTCGCCGCCAACATCACCCTCGCGCTGGCCGGCGATGAGTGGCGGCGCAACATGACGGCCGCGCTGTCCAGCCGCGATGTCATCGGCCAGGCCAAGGGCATCCTGATGGAGCGCTACCGGGTGACCCCGGACGCGGCGTTCGCGCTGCTGGTGAAGGCGTCCCAGCACACCCACACCAAGCTCCGCGACGTCAGCGACCAGCTGTGCCGCACCGGAGTGCTGCCGACCGCTTAGGCCTCGCGGGCTAGACCCCGTCCTGGCGGCGGTCGCCAGCGCTTCTGGCCCTTCATGGTGGCGTCTGACGGCGCGGGACGTTAACGTCTTTTCCAACAAGAAGGGACGTTGTCATGGAAACGCTCGTCATCGTCATCGTCATCGTCGTAGTGCTCGCCGTGATCGCCCTGGTCATGCTGCCCCGGATGCGAGGCCGGGCCACCGAGCGCAAGCGGGTCGAGGCTCAGCACCACCTAGAAGAAGCCAACGAGCGCTCCGCCCGAGCGGAGTCGGCCCAGGCAGCGGCCGAGGAGCAGGCCGCACGGGCCCGGCGGGAACGCGCCGAAGCCGAGTTGCGCGCCAGTGACAACGAGCGTGACGCCCAGCAGCGGATGGCTGAGGCTGAGCGCGAGCGGGCCGAGGCCCAGCGACTGCAGGAGCGCGCCAGCACCCTGGACCCGCGCCTGCGCGAGGACCGCACGGCGCAGAGCGAGCGCACCGACGGCGACCCGATCCGCTGAGCCCCACCCTCAGCGGCCGCGCAACTGGTCGTTGATCAGCCGCGCCAGCCGGTCGAGCCCGGTCTCGATCTGCTGCGGGGTCACGGTGCTGCAGCTGAGCCGTATCGCGTTCACCGGCATGCCCGGCTCGTAGAAGTGGTGCATCGAGGTCCACAGCACGCCGTAGTCGGCTGCCGAGCGCTCCAGCAGCGCGTCGTCGACCCGAAACGGCACCGTCACCACGACGAAGAAGCCGCCGGTCGGCGCATTGTGCCCAACGCCGCCTTCAACATCGGGAAACCGCGCCGCCAGTCCCTCCACCATCACGCGCATGTTGTCGGTGTAGACGGCCCGCTCGCCCTCGGTTGCCGCCAGCAGGCTGCAGCCGTTCTCCAGCAGCTTGCCGCCCACGACAGCCTGGGCGATCGGTGAGGTGTTCACCGTCAACATGCTCTTGATCTTGGACAACTGGTCGGCGAGCAGGCCTGTCCTGCCGCTGGAATCGACCACCGACTGGTCGGCGACCACGTAGCCCACCCGGGCGCCGGGCATCGCTGTCTTGGCGAACGAGCCGAGGTAGACCACCGTCCGCTGCTCGTCGAGGGATTTGAGGGTCGGCTGGCGCTGGCTGTCGGTGTGGGGGAACAGCCCGTACGGGTTGTCCTCCAGCAGCAGGATGCCTTCGGCGGCCGCGATGGCCAGCAGCCGCCGGCGGTCGGCGAGGTCCATGCTGACGCCGGACGGGTTGGCGAAGTCAGGCATCACGTAGCAGGCACGGGGACGCAGGCCCGCGGCTCGGGCCTGCCGGATCTGGCGCAGGAGGTCGTCAAGGTCGACCCCTCCCCTGCTGGAGGCGACCGGCAGCACCGGCATCTCGACCAGCCGGGCCGCGCCGGTCAGACCGACGTAGGTCGGGGCCACCGTCAACAGCACGTCCGAGGCGGCGGTGCGCAACGCCCGCAGCACCAGGTACATCGCCTCCTGGCAGCCGACGGTGACCACGATCGACTCGGGGTCGATGAAGACGCCTTCGTCCAGCGCCAGGTTCGCCGCGATCAGGTGGTGCACGATCCCCTTGGTGCGCCCGTACTGGAAGAGGGTGCGGCGCACCTCCTCCTCGGAGTACCCCAGGTCTTGTTCCAGGTGCAGGCAGAACCTGCGCAGGTAGCGCTCGATCGAGTCGGTCTGGAAGAACTGCTCGGCCGGCCGGCCGGCGGCCAGAGAGATCGCATCCGGGTACCGGTGAGAGATCTCGTTGAGAAAGTTCATCGAGTTCAGCGCCGGGTCCTCCAGCGCGCCGAACAACTCCTCGGTGCGCAGCGCGCCGAACAACTCCTCGGTGCGCAGCGCGCCGCTGCGCGGGCGGTCGGCAGGGGTGCTCACCGATGACTGCTCAGGTCGGTGCGCAGCTGTCCAGCGGCCGCCGGATCGGCGCAACCGGCCAGGATCAGCGACTCCCGGAACTCCGCGCCCAGCAGCGACAAGGCCTGCGCCGCGCCGGCTGCCCCGCCGGCTGCCAGCGCCCACAGCAGCGGCCGGCCGACCAGCACCCCGGACGCGCCCAGCGCCAGCGCGCGAAGCACGTCCATCCCGCTGCGGATGCCGCTGTCCACAAGCACGGGGCACTGCTGGCCGACCTCGGCCACGACGGCGCTCAACGCGATGACGCTGGCCGGCGCCCCGTCAAGCTGGCGACCACCGTGATTGGACACCACAACCGCGTCGGCGCCGACCTCGACAGCTCGCACCGCGTCGCGTGGATCGAGAATACCCTTGACCACGAGCGGCAAACTCGATCGACTGCGCAACCATTGCAGGTCCGACCAGGTCAGCGCTGACCCGAACAACTCGCTGGTGTGCGCCGCGACCGCCGATTCCCCCACACTGCTCAGATGCGCTCTGCTGGCCGGGCCGTCGGCGAGGTTGGCGGCCGTCACCCCGGCAGGCAACGCGAACTGGTTCCGGACATCACGCAGTCGCCGGCCCATGATCGGCACGTCCAGGGTGACCACCAGAGCGGTGCTGCCGGCAGCCTGCGCTCGCTCGATCAACTGCTCCAACCTGGGTCGTTCGCGCAGCCAGTACAGCTGGAACCAGATCGTGGCGCCGGTTCGCGCGACCTCTTCGACCGCGCAACTGCTCAGCGCGCTGAGCATCAGCGGTATCCCTGCCTGGCAGGCAGCCTCGGCCATCGCGATCTCGCCAGCCGGGTGCACCAGGCGCTGATAGGCCATCGGCGCCACCGCGACCGGCATCGCCATCGAGGCGCCGAGCAGACTCACCTCGGTGCCGCTCAGGGCGCCGCCCAGCACTCGGGGATAGACCGAGACCGAGTCCAGCGCCTGCCGGTTGGCCCGCATGGTGATCTCGCAGCCGCTGCCGCCGTCGATGAAGTCCCAGACGTCGGCCGGCAGCAAGGCCTTCGCGCGGGCCTCGAAGTCGAGCAGCGACACCATCGCCGGCTCGGTCACCGGCTCAGCCCCAACCGGGCTCGCAGAAAGTCAACGGCCTGGTCCACTGCCCGGCGGCCGCTCTTCAACAGGGGATACATCAGGAAGAAGCCGTGCATCATGCCGTCGTAACGGCTCAACTCGGTGGGCACGCCGGCCGCCCGCAACCGGGAGGCGTACTCCTCGGCCTCATCACGCAGCGGGTCGTACTCAGCGGTGATCACCAGCGCGGCCGGCAGCCCGGCGTGATCAGAGGCCAGCAGCGGCGAGGCCAGCGGATTCTTGCCCTCGGCGGCCGAGGGCAGGTAGTGCTCCCAGTACCAGTCCACCGAGCGCCGGTTGAACATGCTCGGGTCGTCGTTCTGCCGCATCGACGGGGTGTCGGCGTCGAAGCAGGTGTTGGGATAGACCAGCAGTTGCGCGGCCAGCGGCGGGCCGGCCTGCTGCCTGGCCAGCAGCGTGACGGCCGCGGCCAGGTTGCCGCCGGCGCTGTCACCGCCGACAGCCAGTCGGCTCGGATCGACGCCGAGTTCCCCGGCGTGCTCGGCGATCCAGCTGACGGCGTCATAGCAGTCCTGCACCGCGCTCGGAAACTTGTGCTCCGGCGCCAACCGGTAGCCGGCGGCGATCACCACGCACCCGACGGCGTTGGCCAGCGTGCGGCAGATGCCGTCGCAGGTGTCGATCTGGCCCAGAGTCCAGCCGCCGCCGAAGAAGTAGACCAGCGCGGGCAGCTCAGCCTGACCGGAGGGCCGGTACAGCCGCAGCGGCAGCTCACCACCACTGGCGGGCAGCCGCAGATCCAGGACCTCGTGGACCGGCTCAGGGTCACCGCCGCCGGCCCGGATCTCAGCGAGGTCGGCAGCCCGCGCCTCGGCAAGGGTCAGGGTGTACAGCGGGCGCACCTGATCGGCGATCCGGCGCTCGCGCCATTGCTGTGCCTGCGGGTCCAGCGGCATTCTTCTTCCCGGGCCTAGTCGCGCCAGAGAGTCGGGCAGTAGGCCGGGTCGGCGTAGTCAGGTCGGCCGTCGGCGGTGCGCCGCACCAGGCTGTCGTGGTTGTAACCGGCCAGCGTCCCGTTGGAGAGCCGGAATTCCCGGTAGGCGTTGGCGCCGTCCTGCAGATGCAGCGAGATCGCCCGGCGCGGGCGGTCGCTCAGGTTGGGACCGCTGCCGTGGTAGGTGCGGCAGTGGTGAAAGCTCATATGCCCCTTGGGAATCGTGATCGGGACCTTGACCACCTCGACGCCGTTGTAGGCGGCGTTCTTGGCCAACATGTCGTCCAGTTGGGCTTTGTCTCGCTCGGCGAAGTGCCGCACCGTGCTGTCGTCGTTGCCGATCTCGCGCCACCGATGGCTGCCGTCGACCATGGTGATGGTGCCCATCTCCGGAGGGCAGTCGTGAAACGGCAAGAAGGCCGTGAGCATCCGCTCCGAGGTCGAGGAAGCCCAGTAATGCTTGTCGAAGTGCCAGGGAACCACATTGGTCGGCTCAGCCGCGACCGGTGGTTTGTAGATCATGGTGGACTGGAAGATCCGGATTTCGGGCGCCTGCGCGAGCCTGGCCGCGACCGCGCCCAGCAACGGCTTGCGCAGGATCTTGGCGATCGCGTCGCTTTCGTAGTGCACGTAGTCGTTGTGCCGTTGCACCTCACCGTGCTCGGGTCGCCAGTAGGCCAACTTCGCCGGCCGGGTCGGCAGCCGGTGGTCGCGGACACCGTCGTAGTAATCGTCACTGGCCGCCACCAGCGCGTCGATCTCGTCGTCGCTGAACAGCTTGTCGGACAGGTACCAGCCGTGCTCGGCGTAGAACCGGACGTCCTCCTCAGAAGGCAGGAGCGACGCTTCCTCGGCGGTGAGGCTGAACTCGCTGCTGGACATCATCACACTTCCATCGGCTCGGGGTCGGGATCGGCAGCCATCGGTGTCGGCGCGTGCACCATCTCACGTTCCTTGGCCTCGTACAGCGCTTTGATGTTGCCGCTGCCGAAGGTGCGGGCGCCGCGCCGCTCGATCACCTCGATGAACAAGGTGCGCCGGACATGGGTGGACTCGGTGAAGATCTGCAGCAACTGACCCCAATGGTCGCGGTCGACCAGGATGCCGAGCCGGCTCAGCTCGGCGATCGGCGCGTCCACGGCGCCGACCCGGGCCTCCAGGCTCTGGTAGTAGGCGGCCGGGGTGCTGAGGAACCGGACGCCGCGGCTGCCGAGCCGATCCACCGTGGAGACGATGTCGTCGGTGATCAGAGCCACGTGTTGCACGCCGGCGCCGGCGTGCCACTGCAGGAAGTCATCGATCTGGCCGGCCCGCCGCTCGGTGTCCGGCTCGATCAGGGTGAAGGTGACCCCTCCGGACGGGCTCTGCACGACCACCGAGTTCATCCCCTGGCCGGCCACCTCGATGTACTCGGTGAAGATCTCGGCGAAGCCGTACACCTGCTGGTAGAACCGCGAGGTCGCTTGAAGCTGGCCGGCCGGCACACAGATCGCCAGGTGGTCGATCTTGTGGAACATCGGGTGCTCGGTGGGCTCGCGTTCGAGCATCTCGATCGGGCCCGGCAGAAAGCTGTCGCCCTCGCCATCGCGCTGCACCAGCCGGTGCACCACGTCGCCGAAGCCCCTGACGTCGGCGAAGGCCACGCTCGTGACGCCATCGGAGAATGACCTCGGCGGCGACATCGGCTCCGCGCCGCGGCTCACCAGCTCGGCGAAGCAGTCGGCCACGTCATCGACCCGCATCGCCACCACCGCCACGCCGTCGCCGTGCTGGTGGACGTAGTGGTTGGCCGAATGGTCGGCGTACAGGCCCGAGGTCAGCATTATCTGCACCTGGTCGTGCGCCATCAGCACCGACCGCTGGCCGAACAGCCCGGTCTCGGGCCCGCCCCGGCCGGCCACCTCCAGGCCGAAGGCCGCTCCGAAGTAGTAAGCCGCCTGCTGAGCGTCGCCGACGAACAGCTCCAGGTGGTCTATTCCGAAGATGGTCATTGGGTGATCCCCTCGGGTTGGTGATGGTCAGCGACGCCCGCGGCGACCGGCGGGTCAGGCGGACTCGAGCCGCGGCTGGCCGGCCCGACCTCCGTCGTGGAGATTTCCGTCGTGGAGATTTCCGTCGTGGAGAGCAGGAGCGCGTGGGCTCGGTCAGCCGAGTCCGCGGCATCGCCGCCCTGCTCGACCAGGATCAGCAGCACCTCGTCGGCGTCACCGTCCTCCAGCAGCAGCGCCGCCTCGGCCATCCCGTCGGCGAGCGGGTCGCCGACCGGGCTGATGCACACCACCGGACCGCCCAGGCCCCAGTGCGCGGTGACCTGGCCCACCACGCTGTTGGGGGCGGCTTGGAAGAAGAACAACGGGCCGACCCGCCGGCCGCTGGCGACCTTGTCGCGCACGTGCTCGGCGCTGACCACGTCATTGCCGCGGCTGACCAGCAGCACGGCGGTGCGCTGCCGGGACGCTGCTGAGGCCGAGGGTTGGGCGTAGTGCTCGGTCAGGCAGCCGTCAGCGACCGCTGCGACCAGCGGGCTGAACGATGACAGCACGTAGCCGGGAAGCGGAGGCGGCGGCTGCTCGTCCGGCCCGCTTGGCCACCGGCACTCGCTCAGGACCACCAGCGGGCTGGCTGTCCTGACCTCGCACGCGCCAGGAGCGCTCATGCGACACGCACCAGGAGGGCGGTGTTGGCGCCGCCGAAAGCCGAATTCAGGCTCAACGCGTAGGGGCTGGCCACCGTTCGAGGTGAAGCCAGGATGACGTCGAGCTCACAGCTGTCGTCCGGCCCGAGGTAACCGGCGTTGACCGGCAGCTTCCCCGCCTGCAAGGACAGCACTGTGATCACCAGTTCCAGCAGGCCGGAGGCCTCCAGCGCATGGCCGTGCACCGCCTTGGTCGAGCTGATCGGCACCCGAGCCGCGGCGCTGCCCAGCGCGCGGTGCAGCGCTGCGGCCTCGGCGGTGTCGCTGAGCAGGGTCCCGGTGGCGTTGGCGTTGACGTAACCGATCGCGTGCGCCGAGACGTCAGCCCGTCGCAACGCCGCCTCGATCGCCCGGGCCAGGCCTCGGCCGTCCCGCGCCGGCTGGCACGGGTGGTAGGCGTCTCCGGCTCGACCCCAGCCCACCAGCTCGACCGCCGGCTGATGGCCTCTACCGGCGGCGGCCGCACCGGATTCGAGCACCACCGCCGCGACTCCGTCGCCGAGCAGCGAGCCCTGCCGGCCGGCGCTGAAAGGACGGACCGCGCCGTCGGTCGACAGCGCTTGGCCAGAGTCAAACAGGGCAAACTGATCGGACTCCACCAGATAGCCAGCGGCGACCACTACCCGGTCCACCCCTCGGCCGATCATCGCGGCCGCATCGGCGACCGCGGTGCTGGCAGACACGCAGGCGCCGATGTAGACCCGGCCGACGCCGGCCAGTCCGGCGCGCTCGGCCAGGTCGAGGGCGCACGCGGTGGCCCCGGGATATCCATGCAGCGCAAGCAACAGCAGGCTGCCGGCTCGCTGCGCGGCGTTGAGGCCGGCGTCGGCGCAGGCGGCTTCGATGACCTCGGCCAGCTCGGCGGTCAGCGTGTCGACCTGCCCCAGGGTGGCCGCCACCCCGACTCGCCGGCCGCTGACATCGAAGCGGTCCACCGGTCCGAACGCCGCGACGCCGGAGAGGGCGGCGGCCAGCTGCGGCTCGGCGCCACGGCCGAGCGCGCTGAGCACCGCCAGGCCCGCGATGCCGACCGGCCTGGCCTCAGCCACGTCTGGCCCGGACGGACTCGTCCAGCAGGCTCACCGCGTCCGAGATCGTGCGTAGTCGCGTCAGCTCGTCGTCGTCGAGGTCCAGTTCGACGTCATAGCGCTGCTCGACCTGATGCACCAGCCAGGCGACCTCCATCGAGCTCAGCCGCTCCCACACCGCATCCGGGCCACGGGTTCCGAGCTCGGCCAGCATCGCGAGAACGTCCGCCCTTTGCAGGGCTGAGTGATCAGGCATCAGGACTGCCGGCTGCCGGCGGTCTGGCCGATCCGATCGACGACTGCCTCGGTTAAATCGCCGACGTTCATCAGGGAAAGCTCCTTGCACTCAGCTTCGGTGAAGGTGATGCTATAGCGCTCCTCGGCTCGCATCAGCAGATCGGCCAGGGCGAGGGATTCCAGGTCCAGGCCAGCCGGCCCGAGCGTCGTGGCGTCATCGAGGGCTGTGACGTCATAGTTCATCTCCGCCAATGAGGAGACGATGAACCGGCGAACCTCATCCCGCATGAGACACCTTCTCTCCGTGAACGCGATCGGTCCCGGCGCCGGCCCGGACGCTGTCGAGCACGACCTCGGTCATGCCGCGCCCGCACGCAGCGCGGCAGGGTCGCGGACCAGCTTGCCGGTCGCGGTCCGGGGGAATTGATCGAAGACCCGAAAGACCCGCGGCTGCTTGAAGCGGGCTAGCTGGGTGGCCAGCCGCGCTTCGACGTCTTCGATCCGATGCCGCTGCTCCAGCTGCAGATAGGCGACGATCGCCTCGTCGAACAGCACCACCGCCGCCACCACGCCGGGCAGGGCGCCGATGCTGCTCTCCACCTCGGCCAGGTCGACCTGCATCCCGCCGATGGTGACCTGGGAGTCCAGCCGTCCGAGGATGGTGACCAACCCGGTGGCGGGATCCACGACGCCCGCGTCCCGAGTCCGCAACCAGCCCTCGGACCAACGCCCAGGCACAGCCTCTCCCAGGTAGGGGGTGGCGGCCCGCGCGATCTGCAACTCACCGTCCTGGGCCCGGACCGTGATGCCTGGCGCGGGACGAACCGCCGGCCGGTGACTGCCGTCCAGGTCTGTCCCGATCACGCCGACCTCGGTCATCCCGTACATGTTTCCCAGCGGCGCCTGGTACCGGTCGAGAAAACCGGCCACCGTCGCAGCTGGCACCAGCTCGCCGCCGGTGATCATCCGGCGCAGCTGCCGGGGCCGCCGCTGCGCAGCCGTGGCGTTGAGCAGGGTGATGTGAAACGGCACTCCCAGCACCGTCGCGGGGCTGTCGGCGCTCTCGATCGCGTCCAGGATGCTGTCGCCGGTGAGCCGCTGCGGCGGGACCAGCTCGACACCTGCGTGCAGGCCGTACAGCAGGCCGCCGACCAATCCCAGCACATGCGTCATCGAGGGCAGCAGGATGATCCGCTCACCCGGCAACGCCACCCCCTCGATCTGGGTGTAGCGCCGGACCTCGGCGATCAGGTCCGCGGCAGTCCGGCCGATCACCTTGGACGGCCCGGTCGAGCCCGAGCTCAGCTGCACGACCGCGTGCTCGCTGCCAGCCGGCTCGTCGCCGTGCCGGGTGATGGCGTCCTCGACGTCGAAGAAGACCCGCAGCCCGCCGGCCACCCGCACCGGTGCGACGCTCACCTGTGGCGACAGCCGTTGCCGGGCCTGCTCCACCTCGTGGTCGGTGAGCCGGTAATCGAGCAGGATCGCCTGGGCGCCCAGCTGCCAGACCGCGAGCAGGTTGGCCACGTAGGCGATCGACGGCGGCAGCCGCAACGCGGCCGCGCCGCCTGGCCGCAGGCCGGCGGCACTGAGCCGGTCCCGGCGATCGGCCACCAGCCTGCGCAACGTGGCGCGGTCGATGATGTCGTGCAGGCGAAAGCAGACCTGGTCATCGCGCCCGGCCAGCAGGATCTCCTCCACCCAGCCGGCATCGGTCGCCCACGACGGATCCGCCCGCTGCTCCATGGTCATGCGAGGGCTCCAAGACTTCTATCGATGCGGGCGCAGTGCTGAGGAATGCGAGCGATTCCGATGGGTGGGCAGTCCTAACGGACGCCGCAGACCTTACGCTCTTCGCACCTTCATGTCATTGCGCTTGTAGTCACCTGCATACGCGATTTCACTAGCTCACCGACTGCGAACTTCCCTTTGCACTGGACAAAATAGGTCGACCTTCGTATTGACGCTGCCAGGGACTAATCGGGCGTCGGCAGCGTGAAAGGTCTAGCGGGGCGAGCGTCTCAGGTGAGCGTGCCCGCCTGGGCGGCTCGCCGGCCGCGCTGCCGGTGCGCCAGGGCGCCCACTGCCAGCAGCGTCAGCAGGTAAGCCCACGAGGTGAGCCCGAAGCCGAGAGTCAGCGTTGCCAGGGCTACGGCCACGATGACGCCGAAAACCCGCGCCCGACCGGTGAACAGGCGCGCGTAGGCCAGGGCGCTCAACAGGTAGACCACGTAGAAATTGCGGCCAGCCAGGCTCAACATGATGTCGAGGGAGAACAGGCCGGCCGTCTGGAGGCCGATGATCACCAGACAGGTCGCCACGCACGCCGCGACCGCGCGGCGAGGCGAGGAGCTCTTGGCGTGCACGTGGGCCAGTGGACGAGGCAGCAGGCCGGCTCGGGCACTGGACATCACCAGCCGCGACACCCCCCAGAACGCGCCTACCAGATTCGCCGCGATCGCCGTGACTCCCAGCACGGTGGTGGCCTGAGCCGCGCCGTTGCCGGCTGCCTGCTCGACCATCTCGCCGACCGGCGCACCGCTCAGGCCGGGATGATTCGAGGGCAGCTGGGCCTGTAACCCCATCGCGAGCAGGACGTACATGACGGTGACCAGAACGAAGCTGAGCACCAGCACTCGGGGGAAGTCACGTCGCGGATTGCGGTATTCCTCGGTGGTGAACGAGATCATCTCCCAGCCGGTGAAGGCGAAGAACACCGTGCCGACCGTGGCGGCGACGATGAGCAGGTGCTCGGTGTCGGTGGGAACGTGCACGGTCACTGAGGTGACCGGGTTTCGGAGGGCCAGGAACGCCGCGCAGAACAGGCCGATGGTGAGCATCAAGGCCAGCACCGTCTGCAGCCGTCCGGACAACCGGACCCCGATGGCCACGACGACTCCCGCGCCGATGACCAGGACCGCGGCCGCCGGACCGGGCCGCACAGACAGCCCCAGCGCGCGCACCACGTAGTTGCCGCCGGTGAGCGCGATGGCGGGGATGCCCAGGGCGAATGTGCCGAGCAGGAGCACCTCGACGGCGGCGGCGGCGGTTCGGCCGAAGCCCGCGTGGACGAAGCCCGCGACGCCGCCTGCGCCGGGGTAGCGCGCTCCCAGGCGCGCGAACACGATCAGAAGCGGAACGGTGACGGCCGCGGCGACCATCCAGGCGAAGACGGCGTCCTGGCCTGCCTGCCGGTAGGCGATCCCCGGCAGCACCAGCGCACCGCTGCCCACCACGACGGTGATGGCCAGTGCGGTGGCGCCGGGCAGGCCCAGATGCGCGCTGAGCCGGCCCTGGGGCGTCGGAGTGCTCTCTGGGACGGTGGCCGGTGACGAGGCGGTCATGATCGCTGGCCTACCGGGGCGGGCACTGGCGACTCAGCACCCTGTGGCGCACTCATTCCTTGGGATGCTCCTCCATCGGAAGAAAGGTGGTCTTAGCGGTGACGCCGTTCTCAGGGGCGATGATATAGGTGCAACCAGCGGGTCCCGCTGTCGATCCGTGCACCGTCTCGGCAGGCAAGGCGATCCTGGTGCCGACGCCGCAGCTCTGCCGCCGCACCGCGCCGTCCTGGAACCAGAACACCTCCATGCCGCCCTGCAGCACGAAGAGGGTCTCGTTCAGGCTGTGCTTGTGCCAGTTGTGCGTCTTGCCGGCGCCGTCATGCTGGTACTCGAAGCTGCCCTGCTCCGGGACGAACTGGGCCAGTCGCTCGGCCAGCGGCAGCTCCGGCTCGGTGGTGATGATCGGCGATCCCATGAGGACTCCTCGAGATGTCGTTGTTCGATTTCGGCCGGGACGTCAGCCAGCGCCTGCTGACCGAGCGTGCCTCATCGGGCAGCCGGCGGCCAGGTCGGCAGGCGCGTTGTCGTCATTGAGAAAGTACTGGCTCCACTCCACATTGCCCGGTTCGCCGAAACTACCCAGCAGCGGGGTCCGCTCCACCGAGTCGTAGGAGTCAAGCCGCCTGCGGATGACGGCGCGCGCCTTGTCCCCTGTCGGCGTGCCGGCCTTCAGGTCGTCGAAGACGAATCGTGGTTGGAACGTGATCGTGAGGTACCGGGACTTGCGACTGCGGCGAGCCACATGTCGGGGCGTGTTCGCGACGACGAACATAGGCGTGGAGTTGAAGGAGAATTCCCAGGTCGAGTCCTCGGGATTCTGCGAGATGCCAGGAGGCCATTCACTGGGGTCAATCGCAGAAAGATCGCTCAACAGTGCCCAGAAATGGTCACGGTGCTCGTCGAGTGTCTCCACGCCGGCCTGGAAGTCGAAGAAGCAGATCAAGGAGGTGCGGTTGCCGAGCGTGGCCGCGATGGATGTGAATTCGGTGAGCGCGGCCGCTAACGTGGCGACCCGCGCCTCACCCGCGGGGATGAAGCTGTACCGTACTGTTCCTTTTCGCACCGCGGTGACGCCGAAAATGCACGGAAATAGGGACTCCTCGCTCAGCATGCGTGCGGAGAAGGCTGCGGCGGCCTCGTGTTGCCAGCCGTCGACTGGGATGTCATGGGGATGGCGCAGCAACGACGCCTGCGTGTCAGAAGCATGAGTCACACCGTTGGCGTTCAATGCTAGAAGCTCCTCGATGAGTCTAGGCGAGTTCGGTCAGGGCACGGGGGTTGAATCGACGCGATCTCTGCTATCGCCGGATAAGGTGAGCTGTCTAGATACATCACGCGAATTTCGCATTCTCCGCAAAGCCCGCGTTGGCGGTTCATAGTATGACCGGCGCGCCAGAGAAGTAAAGCGTTATATCTGTTTGCTGACTGCATGCCACAGCTATTCGGCCGGCTTGATGGCTGGTGAGTGTGCGTTCATGCGGGCAAAGGGCGCGCCACTGGCGATCACCGCGAATGGGGCGGTCGCTGCGCCGTAGGACGCCCCTGACGCTCCCCGGTTCGCCGGCACGGCTCTGAACGACCCAGCGGCCCCGGCGCCCGGCGCATGACGGCCCTGCCTGACTGCTGGTGCGATCACGTGGCTTCGGACTACCGTGACGGGGTCTGGTCAGAAGCGATCCAGTGCCCGCCGATCCCTCACCAGCGCCGCGCCACCCCGCGTTCGGGCCTGCTGTGAGGCGATGCCGGCTCAACGAGGAGGTCATGATGGCTGCAACCGTGTCCGATGTGATGACAAGAGACCCCGAGACCATCGAAGCCGACGAGCCGGTCCTCGAGGCTGCCCGTCGGATGCGTGACGCCGACAGCGGTGACGTGATCGTGCTCGACAACGGCCGGGTCGTGGGCATCCTCACTGACCGTGACATCGCCGTCCGAGTCGTGGCTGAGGGCAAGGACTCATCGACGCCGGTGCGGCAGGTCTGCTCTACCACCGACCTGCAGACCGTCGGGCCGGACACCTCGCTGGCGCAGGCGGTTCAGCTGATGCGCGGCAACGCCGTGCGCCGGCTGCCGGTGGTGGAGAACGACCACGCGGTGGGCATCCTCAGCCTGGGTGACCTCGCGATGGTGTTGGACGAGAACTCAGCGCTGGCCGACATCAGCGCCGCCGCCCCGAACAACTGACTGTCGAACGACCGGCCGCTGGCCCGCGATCAGCTAGCCAACGCACCGGTCGGCGGCTCGGCGTTGTGTGAAGCGGCGGCCCGGCCGTCTGCAGCGTCCGGGTCGGCGGCACGCCGGTCCCACCGCAGGACGAAGACCGCGACCATCGCCACGTTGGCGGCGACGATCGACACGCTGACCGCGAGCGCCAGGAGAGCGATCATCGGGCGCCGCCGGTACGGGGGTCGGCAGCTGGCTCAAGGGAGGGGTTCATCGATGGCTTCTCTGCAATGCCTTCTTTTCAGGCGCAGCAGGCCGGAAGCGGCCACTGCGGGACAACTGTCGCTCGTGGCCGAACGGAACCTCATCCTAACGGCAGCCTCGGCAGCCCCGGCGCACGAGGTGGTCCCATCACGTGCCCGCACCGGCGGGGCGATCACGGCGCGAACGAGAGGGCTTGCCGTCCTGCTCACCGCCGTGCTGGCGAGTTCGGCCTGCGGCGGCGGAGGGTCGGGGCAGGCTTCCGGCGACCAGGCTGAGGGCAGTCAGCGGCCACCTTCGGCTTCGGCGCCGGCCAACTCCCCGACGGAGGCCAGCAGTCCGGCGGCCAGGCCGGCAGCAGGGGTCCCCCGCTTCGATCACATCGTGGTGGTGGTGGAGGAAAATCACGCCTACACCGACATAATCGGTCGCTCGCGAGCGCCGTTCCTGAACTCACTCGCCGCTCGTGGCGCGCTGCTGACCCAGTCTTACGGGGTCACCTACCCCAGCCAGCCCAACTACCTGGCCATGTTCTCCGGCTCCACCCAGGGCGTGACCAGCAACTCCTGCCCGCACAGCTTCACCGCGCCGAACCTGGCCAGCGCGCTGATGGCAGCGGGCCTGACTTTCATCGGTTACTCCGAGGACCTGCCCGCGGCCGGCTTCACCGGTTGCGATAGCGGTGATTACGTCCGCAAGCACAACCCCTGGGTGAATTTCACCAACCTGCCCGGCAGCGTCAACCAGCCGATGACGGCGTTTCCGAGTGACTTCAACCGCCTGCCGCACGTCTCGTTCGTGGTCCCCAACCTGGAGAACGACATGCACGACGGCAGCGTCGCCCAGGGTGATCGATGGCTGCAGGAGCATCTGGGCGAGTACGCGGACTGGAGCATCACCCATAACAGCCTGCTGATCGTCACCGCAGACGAGGATGACAAGGACCACGGGAACCGGATCGCCACCATCATCGTCGGGGCGCACGTGAAGCCAGGGCGGTACAGCACTCGGATCGACCATTACGGCTTGCTGGCGACCTTGCTGGCCAGCCACCGGCTGACGCCGTTCGGAGCCGCTGCGCAGGCTGCGCCGCTCACCGGCGTCTGGACCGGCTGAGCTGTCGACCGCCCCTCGTCAGAGAGCCCACCCGCGAATTACGTTGTCTGTGGCCCGGGCGCCGTTCGACGCCGGTCAGGATCGCATAGGAAGGATGTTGGAACGTGCCAGACTTGGAATTCGGCATCGAGGTCCCCGAGGCAGACCGGTTGGAGCAGTTGCAGGACGCAGGGCCGGACACCGGGGCCGAAGAGGCCCAGTACGACCCGCCCGTCCTGGACACCGGCGCCGCCAACCCCGCCGATGTGATCGAGCAGCACCTTGAGGTGCCACGGGATGACTACGAGGACTGGTGAGCCGTCGGCCGGCCCACGCCGATCGGTGTGCCGATCAGCTGACCTGTAGCACGACCTTGCCCAGCGGATGCCCGGACTCGACCGCTGCGATGGCCTTCGGCGCGTCGGAAAACGCCACCACGCTGGTGACCTGAGGGTTCAACACGCCCTCTGCGGCCAGTCTCGCGACCTCGGCCAGCCCCCGCAGGCCGCTGTCCCGGCGGATGAACGCGCCGCCCAGCTCGGTCACGGTCTCGGGGCTGACCGCGCTGATCAGCTTGCCTGGGTCCTTGACCAACCCGGCCACCGCAGACAGCGCCGGCCCGCTGACAAGGTCAAAGACGCCGTCGACACCGTCGGGCAGCAACTCGCTGAGCCGCTCGGAGACCCCGTCGCCGTAGTCGACCAGCTCCGCGCCCAGGGACTCGACCAGTGCCCGCTTGCTCTGGCTGCCGGTTCCGACGACGCGGATGCCTGCGTTGCGGGCCAGTTGAACCGCGGCGACGCCGACCCCGCCGCCGATGCCGGTGATCAGCAGCGTCTGCCCAGCGGACAGGCCCAGTTGCGCCAGGCCGTCGTAGGCGGTGGCTGAGGCCACCGGCAGCGCCGCGGCGTCGACAAAGCTGACCTGCGGCGGCTTGGCCACCACCCCGTCCTGGGCCACGATCGTGTACTCAGAGAACGCGCCATAGCCGGGCGCCGGCCAGCCGAACACCGCATCGCCCACAGAGAAACCCTCGACGCCCGCGCCGATTTGCTCGATAACGCCCGAGACCTCGCCGCCGAACTCGGAGGGCAGCTCACGACCGTCCTTGAACAGGCCGCTGCGCACTTTGTGGTCATAGGGGTTCACCCCGGCCGCCCGCACCTGGAGCAGCAGCTGACCGGGTCCAGGCTCAGGCTTGTCGACCTCGGCGAACTCCTGGGTCTGCGGACCGCCGTACTCTCGAAAGCGAAAAACCTTGGGCATGAAAGCGTCTCTCCTTCGTCATCGATGCGCTGGCATCAGGAAAACCGGCTGTCGCGCCAGCAGTATGCCAGCGGTCCTGGACGAGCCACATCCGCCTAGTCCGGGTTCGTGGCCAGCGCGCGCAGTTGCAGGTAGCTGCCGTTGAACCGGTCCTGGCCGCCGGGCAGCAGCCCGGAGGAGGCGCTCTGCCACATCGTCCAGGTGGCGCTGCCCGCAGGAATCGACACCGGCGGGCTGGCGCCGTAGCGCGCGATCCAGAACGGGTTGGTGGCGGCGAACACGCTGGTGTTGCCGGTGCAGGTGTTCCACCAGTCGAAATTCGTGTAGATCATCGGGTACTTGGCAGTACGGGAGTGCATCCGGTCGGAGAAGGCCCGGATCCAGCTCACCATCGAGGCCTGGGACAACCCGTGGCAGGTGGCGCTGGCGCCCGGCTGCAACACCAAGGCCGGCGGCAGGGTCCTGCCGTCGCCGGACCAGCCACCGCCGTGGGCGATGAAGTAGTCGGCCTGGGTGAGGCCGGTCGAGCTGCTCGGGGTCGCGTAGTGGTAGGCGCCGCGGACCATGCCCACGTTGTAGGAGCCGTTGTACTGCTGGGCGAAGTACGGGTTTACGTAGGAGGCGCCTTCGGTCGCCTTGACGTAGGCGAACCGGGCGCCGTTGTTGTAGGCGGCCTGCCATCCGACGTTGCCCTGCGCGCTGGAGACGTCCATCCCCCGGCTGATCAGACCGCGGTTGTCCTTGGCCGTGAGGATCCGCAGCACCGAGGCGTCCACCTTGGCGCGGAAGGCCGAGTCGGCGTTGGCCTTCTGCAGCACCGCGTTGTACATCGCGGGCATCACCGACGGGTCGACGGTGAGCACCATGTCACCGCCGGCATTGAGGAAGTTGATCGCGCGGGCGCCGGGGGTCCAGGCCTGGACTTGAGCCGCCTGACCGAGGTCGTCGCTGACGATGACCCCGTTGAACCCCAGGTCCCCGCGCACCATTCCGGTGACGATGGTCGAGGAGAAGGCAGCGGGGTTCGCCGCATCGATCATGCTGTAGTAGGCCGTCGACATCATCAGCACCGGCGCGCCGGCGTTCACCGCCTGGGCGAAGGGCTGGAGGTAGCTGTCGGTCCTGGTGGTCTGGGAGTCGGTGACCCCTGAGCTGACGTCGGGATTGGCGCGCACCCGTCCCAGGCCTGGGAAGTGCTTGATCGAGGCGTCGACGCCGGCGTCGGCCATGCCTTGGGCGAAGGCGGTTCCCTTGGCGCCCACGGTCACCGGGTCGAAGCCGTATTCGCGGTCGTAATAGCCGATCGGCAGGTTGTACGGGGCGAATGCCGCGCTGGGAACGGTGTCGAGCACCGGCGCCAGGTTCATGTGCACGCCGGCGGCTTTGAGCTGGCCGCCCCACACCTTGGCGTTGGCGCGCAGGGTAGCCACCGACGAGCTGCCTTGGGTGAGCGCGCTGGGAATGCTGGAGAAGCCGGCGCCGGACAGCACCTGCACCTGTCCACCCTCCTGATCGGTGGCGATGTAGAGCGGCACCCCGGCAGTGGCGGCGATGTCTGCCTTGGACTGCAGGGACGCGCTGACCGACGCGGTCGCCGCCACCCCGGCGGAGCTTCGCCCGGTCAGCATCACGCTGCCGGCGTGATAGGTCTGGATGTCGGTGACGGTCTGGCTGCTCACCGAAGCCGCCGGGGTGCCCACCATGAACAGCTGGCCGACCCGTTGCGCCTGCGACATGCTGGCCAACACGCTGCTGGCAGCGCTGGTCGCCAGGTTCGACGTGCTCACGCCGGCAGTGGACAGACCGGCCGCTTCGGCCGACGCGCCCGGCTGCGCCGTGGTCACCGCGGTCAACAGGCAGAGACTGCCGGCAGCGGCCAGCATCGGGCGCAGTGACCGAGGGGTCCTCGGAAACGCCAGCGTCAGCGACATTGTTCTCCTTGGGGGTGCCGATATCAGGGGCAAATCGGTCATATTCGGGTGAGGCTACCGGCTTCAGGACGTTCCGGCTGGATGGCCACGCGCACGCTGCCAGTCGACTGGCCGGTGGGCTAGCATGAGAACCGCTCGAAACAGAGCGTTGAACGGCCCCGCGCCTGACATTGCCTCATCGAGTCCTCGCGGGTCTTGCGTCAGGATCCCGCCCATGTCAGTTCTCTTGTCAGACGACCGCCTGGCCTCCGCCGAGGGTCCGCAGTGAGGTTGCCCGCTGCTCGCGGTCCGCTGACCGACGAGTTGATCGCCGCCCTGCGCCAGCCGGCCGGCTCGGTGCAGCTGTTCGGCGCAGGCCTGGCCCTCGATTCGCCGGCGGCCGCGCTGTCCGACGACGACCTGCAGCTCGGGCTCTGGATCTGTTACGAGCTGCATTACGCCGGTTTCACCGACGCCGAGCCCGGCTGGGAGTGGGAGCCGGAGTTGATGTCCTGGACCAGGGCCCTGGAGGGCCTGTTCGGCTCCGCGCTGCGCAGCTGCGTCTCCCCCGCCCCGACGCCGGGCGGAGATTCGATCGCCGACCGGCTGCGAGCCCTGGTCGACGCCGACGACGGCCCTGCGCTGTCTCGTCATCTGCAGTCCAGCGCCACTGTCGAGGAGTTCCGGGAGTTCGTCACGCATCGCTCGCTCTACCACCTCAAGGAGGCCGATCCGCACAGCTGGGCGATCCCGCGGCTGCGGGGCAAGGCCAAGGCCGCGTTGATTGAGATCCAGTTCGACGAGTACGGCGCCGGCTCGCTGAGCCGGATGCACTCGGAGTTGTTCCGAACGACCATGCGCAGTCTCGGCCTCGACGACAGCTACGGCTGCTATCTCGACCAGGCGCCGGGTGTGACGCTGGCGATCAGCAACCTGATGTCCTATTTCGGCCTGCACCGGGAGAACCGCGGCGCGCTGGTAGGGCACCTGGCTGCCTTCGAGATGACCTCCTCGATGCCCAATCGCCGTTACGGCAAAGGCCTGAGGCGGCTCGGGGGCGACGCCGCGGCCACCCGGTTCTACGACGAGCACGTGACCGCCGACGCCCTGCACGAGCAGCTGGCAGCTCACGACCTGTGCGGCTCAGTGGTGGCCGATGAGCCGGACCTGGCCGATGACGTCCTGTTCGGCGCCGCCTGCGCGCTACACCTGGACAACTTGTTCGCCGCTCACTTGTTGCGCTGCTGGGCCTCGGGAAGGTCCTCGCTGCGCGTCGTCGAGACCGAGCGCCTCACCGGCTACCGGGCGAGCGAGACCGACTCTGGCGCCGTGGTCGGGTGAACACGCCGTGATGGCCTTGAACTACGTCCTGCCCATCAAGAGCGACCAGGGCCGGGACATCGGCGAGCTCGCCCATTATCTCAACGGGCTGAGCGAGTCCGCGCAGGTGATCGTGGTCGACGGCTCGCCGCCGGAGGTCTTCGACGCCCACCGAGCGCTGCTGAGTTCGGCCGTCACCCATGTCCGCCCGGCTGAGGACGTGTGCTTTCGCAACGGCAAAGTCAATGGCGTCCTCACCGGCTTCCGGCTGTGCGGCTCGGACAAGGTGGTCATCGCCGACGACGACGTTCGCTACGAGCCGGCCCAGCTGCACCGCTTGGAACTGGCCCTGGACACCGCCGAGCTGGTGCGCCCGCAGAACTACTTCAGGCCGCTGCCCTGGCATGCCCGTTGGGACACCGCTCGCTCGCTGCTCAACCGCGCGGTGGCCGGCGGCGACTTCCCCGGAACCCTGGCGCTGCGGCTGAGCCCGCAACTGCGAGCGACCGGCTACGACGGTGACGTGCTCTTTGAGAATCTGGAATTGATCCGCACGGTCCGCGCCGCCGGAGGCCGGGAACGGCTGATGCTTGACCTGTACGTGCGGCGGTTGCCGCCCAGCACCCGGCACTTCGTCCGGCAGCGGGTCAGACAGGCCTATGACAGTTTCGCCCAACCTGGTCGGATGACGCTGGAACTGGCGCTGCTGCCGGCCTTCGTCCTGCTCCGGCGGCGCCCGCTTGGCCTGGGCGCGTTACTGGGCGCGGCGGTGGGCCTGGCCGAGATCGGCCGGCGCCGGGGGCAGGGTCAAGCCGTCTTCGCGCCCGGCTCGGTCTGGTTCACTCCGGCCTGGCTGGCCGAGCGTTCGATCTGCTCATGGCTGGCGGTGGCCACCCGGGTGCTGTTCGGCGGAGTGCGTTATTCGGGCGGTCGGATCTGGCGCGCGGCGCACACGGCTGCTGAGTTACGCCAGAGCAGCCGTCAGCAGAATTCGGGCTGAGTTCGGTCAGGCAGGGGTCAGTCAGCTCGGTCGGGACGGATCAGTCGGTCCTGGAACGGGCGCCGGCCGCCAGTTTGTGGCTGCCGTCACAGAACGGCTTGAGCGCCGAGCGTCCGCACCGGCACAGCGCGACCGTCCTGCCGCTGCGCGGGATGGGAGTGCCGTCGAGCTCGCACAGCTCGAAGGCGCCTCGCACGATCAGCGGCCCGTCGGGATAGGCAGTGATGGTCGCCGGCGGCTCGCTGAACTCCGTCATGGGCTCCCCCTCACTCGTTCCCAGCTCTCCTGCCACCGTAATCGACCGGCTGCCGGTTCGATTCCGAGCGGCCCGGCTGACTGCCGGCGCCGGCCGGGCGCACTCGCGCCGGCGCCGCGCCGAGGGCGCCGTCGCGGCAGGCTTGGTCCAGCGTGCGGGCGATGGCCGCCGGCCCCGGCGCCGTTCGCAGCTCCTCCAAGGTGAGGGGCAACGGCACCGACCAGTTCTGCTGCCTCACGGTGCCCGGCAGGTTCGGCCTGAGCTCGACGCCGACGGCGTCCTCCAGGGTCGCGGCCAGCAACCGTGACGGCGCCTGAGCCAAAGCTCGGTACGCCGCGCCGATCACGTCGTGGACGTCGGCGCCGTCTGCCAGGCCGGTCACCTCCGCCAGGTGATCGCGCAGTCGCTCGGTGCTGACCGCGTTGGCGTCCAGGCCGTGGGCGCGCTGGTCGGCCAAGTCAGCACCCGTCCACAGGCCGGCCACGGTGGGCAGGTCGTGGGTGCTCACCGCTGCCAGCGCCGTGACCGGCCAGGTCCGGGCCGGCTCCTCCTCGAACCACAACAGCCGGTAGGAGAGGAGGCCGCGGGCTTCCATCTCCTCACGCAGCCCCGGCGCCACCGTTCCGAGGTCCTCGCCGACCACCACAGCCTGGAACCGGTGGCTCTCCAGCGCCACGATCTCAAGCAGGTCGTGCACGGGGTAGTGGACGTAACCGCCGTCGGCCGGCGAGCAGCCCTGCGGGATCCACCACAACCTGAGCAGGCCCATCACGTGATCGATGCGCAACCCGCCGTGGTGGGCCAGCGTGGATCGGAGGGCCTCGATGAACGGCTGGTAGTCGGCTTGCCGTAACCGCCACGGCACGAACGGGTGCAGTCCCCAATCCTGCCCGCTGACGTTGAACGTGTCCGGCGGGGCGCCCACCGAGACGCCCTCGGCCATCACCTCCTGCCAGGACCAGGTGTCCGCGCCGTCAGGGTCGACGCCGATCGGCAGGTCCTGGATGACTGCCACACCCGGCGCCAGGTCGGCGAGCTGAAGGGTGAGCGACCACTGCAACCAGGCGTGAAAGCTGATCGCGGCGCTCGCCTGGTCCTGGAAGCGCAGCACCGCGGCGCTGTCGGGACGGCGCAGCTCGGCCGGCCAGTCCCGCCAGCTGGTCCCATGCAGCTCTGCCAGCGCGCACCAGGTCGCAAACCGCTCCAGAGTGTGCCCCTGGCCCGCTCGCCAGGTCGTGAAGCGGTCGTCCGAGCCCGTGTGGGTGAAGATCTGCAGCAGCGCCGAGCGCTTGATGTGCCACACCCTGTCCCGGTCGATCAAGGTTTCGGCGTTGGCGGCCCGGCCGGCTTGCTGCAAGTCGCGCAGGTCCACCTGGTCAGCGCCGGGCACGTCCTCGACCCGCAGGTAGATCGGATTGCGGAATGCCCTGCTGGTCGGTGAGTACGGGCTGGCCTGTTGCGGAAAGGTGGGCGCGACGGCGTGCAGCGGGTTGATCAGGACGAAGCCGGCGCCCTGCTCGGCAGCCCACTGGGTCAGCGTGCGGAGGTCCCCGAGGTCTCCGATCCCCCAGCTGAGCCGGGAACGGGCGGCATAGAGCTGCACGGTCCAGCCCCAGAGGCGCTCGGCGGGCAGGTGACAGCGGCCGGGGCCCACGATCAACCGTCGCTGCTGACCGGTTGGTCCGATGAGGCTGTGGTAGCCGAGTGGGCAGTCGGCAGGAAGAACGCCGTCGACCTCCAGCGAGCCGCCGCCCTCTAACAGCACCCGGCCGGTCACCGGCGTCGGCTGGCCGCGGCGCACGACGATCGGAGCGCTGTCCTCGGCGCCGGCGGGCGGGCCGCCCAGCGTCCGGCTCAATCGCTGGATCGTCTCCGCTGCGATGCTGTGCGGCACTCCCTCAGAATCCAGGTAGGTCGGCGCGACGGGCTGACCTGGTTCTTCCAAGATCATCTGTTACGGCCTCGAAGATCGACTGGACCGGACAGCCCCCGAGGTTTACGGGTCGGACCGGCACAAGCAGTATGCCCGTTAGCCTCTGGAGCCGATGCGCAGCCGGAGGCCTGCTGGGCCTTTCGGGCGCCGTCGCTCGATGCGAGCCACTGACCGGCGCCCGCGAGTGGACACGCGACCAGCCGGCGCGGGCGCAGTCTCGCGGGCGCAGTCTCGCGGGCGCCTCGATGCCTGAGCCCCGGTCGGGCCTCATGGCTCCAGCGCGTGCGTCTCCGGACACTGTCAGTAATCGGTTGCGGTGGGGCCGCCACCGCGGCTCGCGGGCGCCGGACGGCAACCGGGAAAATCACGTCAACCCGGGAGAATCACGGTGCGCACCCGACCGGACTACTTGTCAGCCGGTTACATTGCGACTACTTACAGTCTGCTTACCGGAAGCGATTTAGACTGACTCCGCGTCCAAACCGGACAGCGCATGACTCAGCGTTGAGCTCACGTGCGTCCAGGCACGGACCAGGCACCGGAGGTGACCATGTCAGTCTTCTCGACTCCTCTCACCGAATTGCTGTCTGCCACGACTCGGCCGTCGATCACCTCGTCATCGGCGGAGCTGTCGGAGTTGATGCGCCGGCTTGAACCGGCGTCGGAGCCGGCAGAGGTCTTCAAGAGTCTGACTCGGATAGTGGTGCCGCTGCTCTGCGCTTCCAGCAGTGTCTGGATCTGCACAGCGGGAGAGCAGCCCAGCCAGGTCACTTTCCGGGTGACCGACAGCGACGGGTGCGACCAGCGGGCTTGCCAGAGCGCCAAGGCAGGCAGCCCGACCCCCGCTGAGGCCGACGGTGTCCTCGCCCGCGAAGACACCGTCGTCATTCCGATCAACCCGTCGTTCACCGAGGGGCAGCTCCCCTACCGGGGCGCGTTCACGATGAGCTTTCACGGATCACGGCCCACCCTGACCGACGTGCTCTTAGGACACCTGCTGGTCGAGCGCGCGATCGCACTGGTGCAACGCGAACAGCTGGCAGCCAAGATCGACAACCTGCAACGCGCGCTCCACAGCAACCGTGAGATCGGCGCGGCCATGGGAATCCTGATGGCCATGCACAAGCTGACCAGCGACCAGGCCTTCGACCTGTTGCGTCGGACCAGCCAACGCGCGCACGTCAAGATCGCGTCCATCGCGGCGGATGTGATCGAGACCGGCGCGCTGGAGCGGCCCGGCGGCGTCGAGCTGCTGGAGCACTGCCCGAGGCCCGGACCGCCACGGCGCCGACCGCACTTGCGGGTGGCGCGCTGAGATTCGGGGCATTCGTCCTGCCGGCCTGAGCCACGCCCTTGTGGTCAGAGCGCCGCACCGCCTGAACCGGCTCGGCTCAGGCGGGCTGACGCCCGCCGATGGCCCTGATCCTTCCTCGCGGCGCGCAGCCGGCGGCCGGAGAACGTCTTCCTCGGGCCTGGTCGACGGCGCCGCCGCTGCCACGGTTAGCCTCGGAGACCGGACATCGAGAAGGGAAGTGCAGATGAGCGACGAGCCGAACGTGCACCCGGCTGGTGAAGGCCTCAGCGATGAGGAGATGGTCCAGCAGGTGGCGGGTCAGACCGCCAGCGACCTCAAGTACAGCGACGTCTTCGAGCGGGAGTCCGAGGGCGCCACGACCGATGTCGAGGCCGCCAAGGCCTCCGCGGAGGAACTGGCCGGCGACCGATCTCCGACCGGCCCGCGCGAGGACGCCTGACTCACACCGCGGGCGGCCGACCGGCCCACCGCGGGTGGCCCAGCCGCGACGGGCGCTGAGCGGGGCGCCCGTCGCCGGCCGGCTCAGCGGGTCTGGAGCAAGCGCCGCACGGCGGCCAGGTCCGCGCTCACCGCCGCGGCGTCCCGCTCGAAATCGGCGTCGCTCATGCCCGGCTGCCGGCGCAACGTGAACACCAGCTCGCAGCCGTCGCCGTCGGCGATCACCCGCATCGGGTTGTAGAAGCGCTCCCCGGTGGCCAGGGTGACCCAGTGGTCTGCGACCCCGTACGGGTTGGGCTCGGCCATCGCCACCACGACCGGCCCCAGCGGTGACTGGGCGACCCACTGACCGTCGATCCACTCGATCGAGCTGCCCAGACCGGCGGCCCACTCCGGCAGGTTGGCCGGCTGTGAGACGTAGTCATAGACCTCGGCGGCCGGCCGACCGATCCAGACACCGAGGTGCCGTGATTCACCTGCCATGCCCGTCATTGTGCCAAGCGGGCGCCGGGAGCGCCGCTGAGGTTCCTCAGAGCTGAGTGCTCGCGCACTGCTCAGTCGTCGCCCGCAGCACCAGGGCCGGTCGCAACAGCACCTGCCGCTGCGCCACCGCCGACCCGGACAGCCGGCTCACCAGGCGCTCCACCGCCACCGTCGCCAGTTGACGGCCGTCCTGGCTGACCGTGGTCAGACGCAGGTAGGACAGCCTGGCCACCGGGCTGTCGTCATAGCCGACCACCGAGACCCGCCCGGGAACCGGCACTCCCAGCCGAAGGAGCATGTCGAGCAGGCCCACGGCGCAGGCGTCGTTGTAGGCCAGCACCGCGGTCGGCAGGCCCTGGTCAACCAGTCGCCTGGCGGCCGCCGCGCCGTCCTCCTCCCCCGGCCCGCCGGTGATGACGCGGGCCGGACCGGGCAACCCGTGCCGGCGGTGAGCCGCCCGGAAGGCGGCGCGGCGCTGCGCCGCGCCGGCTGAGCGGCCGCCGTCGACGTGGGCGATCAACCGGTGTCCCAGGCCCACCAGGTGCTCGACGGCCAGGCCGACGCCATCGGCGTCGGAGACCCTGACCACGTCAGCCGCCGGCGCGCTCGACGGTTGGCCGACCACCACGACGGGAAGCCGCTCGGCCAGCTCTTGCAGGGCGCGCCTGGCGACCAGCGGCCCCAGCAGGATCGCTGCCTCGCACCGGTAGTCCAGCAGCGTCTCGACCGCCCGCTCAGGCGCGCGGCGCCCGGTCACCGCGCTGAGCACGACTTGGTAGCCGCTCGACTCGGCGGCGGCATAGATTCCCTCGGCCACGTCTGAGTGAAACGGATTGTTCAGGGTCAGGGTGACGCCGATCAGCTTGCTGCGGCCGGCCGCCAGCAGCCTGGCCCGGCCGTCCGGGCGGTAGCCGAGTTCCTCGGCGACGCCCAGCACCCGCTGCCTGGTCGCCTCGCTGGCGCCCGGAACCCCGCGGATCACAATCGAGACCAGGGCGCGTGAGACCCCCGCGCGCGTCGCGACGTCCTGCAGAGTCGGCGGTCGGGCCCGCCTGGGATGAGGGTTCGACATGCTGGTCACGCCCCTTCCTCGTCGACACCGCGACGTTGACACCGCCGCAGCTCGGGGTGAGAATACTCATTGGGTCCTAGAGCGCTCTAGAAGTGGCCGCATGGTGACGCCGCCTGCCGAGAGGAGCAGCATGCCAAGCTTGTCGCTGCGTGATCGGATCGCCGGAGCGCCGATCTCGTGGGGAGTCTGCGAGGCGCCGGGCTGGGGCCATGAGCTAGCCGCTGACCGGGTGCTCGCCGAGATGGCGACGCTGGGCCTGGGCGCGACCGAGCTGGGACCGACGGGCTACCTGGGCGCCGGCGGAGCCGAGGTGCGGGCCCGCCTCGATGAGCACGGCCTGCGGCTGATCGGCGGCTTCCTGCCGGTGCCGCTGCACATCCAGGCCTGCCTGGACTTGTCACAAGCCGAGCACGCCATCGCCACTCTGGGCGCGGCCGGCGCCGAGGTGGTGGTGCTGGCCGCGAGGTCGGCTGACGGCGGCTATGACCACAAGCTCGCGCCCAGCGATGCCCAGTGGCCGATCCTGCTCGCCAATCTCGACCGGTTGGAGAGGCTGGTGGCCGACCACGGCATGCGCGCGACGTTGCATCCGCATGTCGGCACCGCCATCGAGAGCCCCGAGTCGGTGCTGCGGCTGCTGGAGTCAAGCGACATCGGACTGTGCCTGGACACCGGCCACCTGCTGATCGGCGGCATGCAGCCGCTGGAGTTGCTGCGACGCTTCGCCGGCCGGATCGCTCACGTCCACCTCAAGGACGTCCGCTCCGCCGTCGCCCAGCCGGTGGCCGCCGGCCGGATGAGTTACCTGGAAGCGGTGCGAGCCGGGTTGTACGCCCCGCTGGGCGCCGGGGACCTCGACATCCCCGCGATCGTGGCCGCCCTGGAGGCTGCCGGCTATCAAGGCTGGTACGTGCTTGAGCAGGACAGCGCGCTGGAAGGCGAGCCCGCCGCCGGGCAGGGCCCGATCGCCGACGTCGGCCGCAGCATCGACTACCTGCTCGGCGTGGCGACCAGCGCCCGATGACTGGGCCCGCATGATGAGCCTGCCTGCCGGTGGCCGACGACGCCTGGGGGTCGCCGTCATCGGCTGCGGGTGGATGGGCCACGCGCACAGTCGCGGGTACCTCCGGCTCCCCCACCACTACCCCGAGCTGGGCCTTCTCGCGCACCTGGTCACGGTCGCCGATCCCGAGCCCGACCGCCGCGAGGACGCCATCCGGCGGTACGGATTCAGCGACTCGACGCCGGACTGGCGTGCGGTCCTCCACGACGACCGGGTGGAGGCGGTCAGCGTCACGGCGCCGAACTTCTTGCACCGTGAGATCGCGGTGGCGCTGGCTGGGGCCGGCAAGCACCTGTGGATCGAAAAGCCGGTAGGGCTGACCCTGGATGACGCGCGCGCGGTGGCCGAGGCGGTGCGGGCCGGCGGCGTGCAGGCCACGGTGGGCTTCAACTACCGCTACGCGCCGGCTGTCGACCGGGCTCGGGAGCTGCTGCGGCACGGCGCCATCGGCGAGGTCACCAACGCCCGGTTCCGGCTGCTCAGTGACTACGCCGCCCACCCGCAGGGTGCCCTGTCCTGGCGTTTCGAGCGAGCTCAGGGGGGCTCGGGAGTGCTGGGCGACCTGGCCTCGCACGGTGTGGACCTGGCCCGGCACCTGCTCGGCGACATCGCCTCGGTGATGGCCGACAGCGCGATCTTCATCGGCGCCCGGCCCAGACCCGTCGGCGCGGCGAGTCACTTCGCCACAGCCGAGGGCGGCGAGTCGGGCGCGGTGGAGAACGAGGACTACCTCAACTGCCTGCTGCGCTTTGCCAGCGGCGCGCACGGGACGCTGGAAGCCAGCCGGACCGCGGTCGGCCAGCAGAACAACTACGGCTTCACCATCTCCGGCAGCCGCGGCGCGATCTCCTGGGACTTCCGCAGGATGGGCGAGCTGCGGCTGGCGCACGGGCAGGACTACCAGAACGAGCCCAGCGCGGTCGAGCATGTCGGTCCCGGCAGCGGTGACTTCGCGCGGTTCCAACCCGGCGCCGGCATCGCGATGAGCTATGACGACCTCAAGGTCATCGAGGCGGCTCGCTTCCTGCGGTCCATCGAATCGGGCACACCGCACGGCGCGAGCGTCGAGGACGCCGTGCACAGCGCGACAGCCCTGCACGCGATGGCTGACTCGGTCAGCCGCGGAGAGTGGGTCGCGCTCACCGGCTCCATCTGAGCTGGCCGGCCTTGCCCTGCTGGTGGGCGTCGAATCCGGGCAACGAGCGCGGCACCCCGACCTCCCACCAGGCGCCTGACTCCGTCCAGGCCGACGGATCGGTCCGGCAGACCAGCACCGCCGGGCGGTTCTCGGCGACTGCCAGCTCACGCGCCCTGGCATAGCCGGCCCGCAGCTGGGCGACGTCGGCGCCGGCTGGCACGTCGACCACCGCGCAGCCCAGTGACGCGGCGTGAGCGGCGAAGTCCACTCGCACGCCACCCGGCTCGGCGCCGGGACCGGCGCAGTCTGCGAGCAGGTTGTTGAAGCCGGCGGCGCCCTGACCGGTCTGCAACCGATGGATGACGGCGTAGCCGCCGTTGTCGCAGAGCACGGCCACGAACCGGTGTCCGGCGAAAGCCGCCGAGAACAGCTCCGAGTTCAGCATCAGGTACGAGCCGTCGCCGAGCAGAGCCGTCACTATCCCGTTGGGGTGGCTGGCGGCCCAGGCGATCGAGGCGCCCCAGGGCCCGGCGATCTCGTATCCCATGCATGAGAAGCCGTATTCCAGATCCATGCTGGCCACCGCTGTGGCCCGCCAGCCGCCGTTGAGCTCACCCGGTATGCCCCCGGAGCTGCCCAGCACGTAATCCTCGGCGGTGCTGGCCTCGTTCACCACCCCCACCACCTGGGCGTAGCTCAGCGAGCCGTCGGAGGCGCCAGCGCGCAGCGTGTCGATGTGGGCGTCCCAGGCGGCCCGCTCGGTGACAGCCCGCTCGGCCCAGGCCGGCGGCGCGTGCCAGCCGGCAAGGGCGCGGTCCAGTTCGGCCAGCGTCGCCTGAGCGTCGCCGACCACGGCCGAACCCGCGTGCTTGACCGCGTCGAAGCGGGCCGCGTTGACCGAGACGATCCGAACGTCCGCCGCGAACACGCTCCAGGACGACGTCGTGAAGTCCTGCAGCCTGGTGCCCACCGCGAGCACGACGTCGGCGACGGCTGCCAGCGCGTTGGCTGACGCTGACCCGATCGTGCCCAGGCCACCGGCGTTGAGCGGGTGCGGGTCGGGCATCAGGGTCCTGCCGGCCGAGGTCTCGGCGACCGGGATCTGATGGGCTTGGGCGAATGCGAGCAACTGCCCAGCCGCGCCGGAGTAGCGGACGCCGCCGCCGGCGACTATCAACGGCCGCTCGGCGGCGCGCAGGATGCCCGCCGCATCGGCCAGGTCGCGGGCATCGGGCCGCTGCCGGGGCACCCGGTGCAGCCTGGGCTGAAACATCCGCGCCGGAAAGTCGAACTCCTCGACCTGGACGTCCTGCGGCAGGGCCAGCACGACCGGTCCGGTGTCAGCCGGATCGGTCAGCACCCGAGCGACCTGGGGCAGGGTGGCCAGCAGCTGCTCCGGCCGGGTGATCCGGTCGAAGTAGCGGGCGACCGGCCGGAACGCGTCGTTGACGCTGATCGTCGGGTCACCGAAGTGCTCGACCTGCTGCAGCACCGGGTCAGGCGCGCGGCCGGCGAAGGTGTCACCGGGCAGCAGCAGCACCGGCAACCGGTTGGCGTGCGCCACGCCGGCGGCCGTCACCATGTTGAGGGCGCCCGGTCCGATCGAGGACGTCGCGGCCATCACCTGCCGCCGGTCGGTGGCACGCGCGTAGGCCACCGCGGCCAGTGCCATGCCCTCTTCGGTCTGGCCGCGCCAGACCGGCAGTTGCTCGCGCGCCTCGGCAAGCGCGGTTCCCAGTCCCAGCACGTTGCCATGGCCGAAAATGGCGAACACCCCGCCGAACAAAGGCGCTTCGGCGCCGTCGAGGAGCTCCGAGCGCTGCGCGAGCATCCAGCGCACCAGCGCCTGGGCAGTGCTCAGCCGGACGGTGGGCTGGTCGTCCTCGGTCATCGGCAGCTCCCTGGGATGATGTCGGACGCCGGTTCGACGCCGGGCCCCGCCGGTCCGGCCGCCGAGGTCATCGGGCACCGCGGATCCGTCGGCTGCCCGGCCCAGCTGTCTCGCACCCAACCATGCGCCGGGTCGTCGCAGAACGCCATCGAGCGCTGCGGACCCGGCCCGGCCAGGACATTGAGGTAATACATCGGATACCCCGGCGCAGCCACGCACGGGCCGTGATAGCCATGCCGGATCAGCGCCACATCACCGTCACGCACCTCGATCAGGTCATCGATCGGGGCAAGGCCGGCCGCCTCGTGCTCCGGTCCGGTGTAGCTGCGATGCACGCCGAAGCCCTGCCGGCTCGGGGTGACCTGGTCGGCGCCGGCGATCCGGTAGTAGTAGATCTCCTCGTTGACCACCGGGCACGGCGCGCTGGCATCGTGCTTGTGCGGCGGATAGCTCGACCAGTTGCCCGGCGGGGTGAGCAACTCGCAGCAGATGAGCCGTTCGGCGTGCTCCCAGACGCCCGGGACGCCGAAGTTGTTGACCTGCCGGGTCGCCGCCCCGGCGCCGCGGACCTCGACCGGAACGCCTGTCGCCGGGCCGTACGCCGGCGGCCGGCGCTGCTCGCAGCGTGCCGAGGGCAGCGCCAGAACCGCCGGCGCCGCGCTGGAAAGGCTCACCTCGCTGTCCCTGCCCACATAGGCGAAATCACTGACGTGGGTGAACACCGAGGGCCGGCCGGTCAAGGTGAGCCGGCGTTCGACGGCGCCGTCCGGCCCGTAGACCTCGACTGTCGCGCCGCCGGACAGCGGCAGGACGAACAGCTCGCTGTCCCCGGTGCTCAGCCGCACCGGGATGTCGGGCGCCAGTTCGAGGACCCGCAGGCCGGCGTAGCTCCAGCCCGCGTCCTCTGGCCTGAGATCCAGCAGCAGCTGCGACTGACCCAGCCCTTCGGCGCGGGCCTGTTCGGCCGGGCCGGCGCCGGCCGGGATGATGCCGGTCATCGCAAGCCTGTCGCGCTGGCGGCGCGCAGCACCTGAGCGGCGGCGTCCACCGCGGTGGCGACGTCGCCGTCGGCGGGATACAGCACTGTCCGGCCCACCACCAGGCCGCGCACCACGGGCTGGCGCAGGGTCCGGGCCCAGAAGGCGACCTGCGCCGCCTGGTCGGCTTCGGCGACGCCGCCGAGCACCACGCACGGAAGCGTGGTGCAGGCGTAGACCGTGTCGGGGTCCTCGCAGGCAGGCATCTTCAGCCAGGTGTAGGCGCTGGTCGTCCCCAGGGCCGAGGCCACCGTCATCGCCCGGCACAGCGAGCCGACGTCGGTCCGCAGCACCAGGGCGCCGCTGTCGTCACGGTGGTAGGGCAATGGCTCCACCATCGCCATCAGGCGGTGGGCCGCGAGCTCGCTGACAGCCTGAGCGCATCCTTCAAGGGTGGTGGCGGTGCCTGCGTCATGGTCATCGAGGCGCAGCAGCATCTTGCCGCCCTCGAGATTGCAGGCGGCGATGCTCGCGGCGTCATAGCCGGTGAACCGGTCATCCATCGTCCAGCTCGCGCCGTCGAGGCCACCGCGGTTCATCGAGCCGATCACGACCTTGCCCTCCAGGGCGCCCAGCAGCAGCAACTCCTCGATGACATCAGGTGATCCGAGCACGCCATCGACGTCAGGATGCGCCAGGGCCGTCACCAATCGACGCAGCAGACTCCGCCGGTCAGCCATCGCCAGCGGGTCGCCCCCGGTCGCCAGCGCGCCGCGGGCCGGGTGGTCAGCGGCCACCAGGAATATCGTGCCCCGGTCGTTGAGCAATCGCGGTGGGCGCTTGCGCGCGGCGTAGGCCTCGGCGATCGCCTGCGGGCGCTCAGCGCGCAGATCCAGCAACCGCTGGTACCGCTCGTCGGAGATCCGGTCCGGCATCAGCTGCCGCCTTCGCTTTCCCGACGCCGGCCGAGCAGCTCGGCCAGCTCGGCCAGGCTCGGCATGGCGTCGGCGCAGGCCAGCCGGGAGGCCACGATCGCTCCGGCCGCGTTGGCGTGCTCGGCGATGCTGACCGGCGACCAGCCCGACAGCAGGCCGTGCACGACGGCGGCGCCGAAGGCGTCACCGGCGCCGAGCCCGCAGACCACCTCGACGCCCAGCGGCGCGACGACGGTCATCGAATCGGCTGTGGCCACCAGCACCCCGTCGGCGCCCAGCTTCACCAGGGCGAGCTCGACGCCGCACTCGAGCAGCCGGCGAGCGGCCAGCCGCGGGTCGCTGGTTCCCACCGCCACCTCGACCTCGCGACGGTTGCCGACCGCCACGCTGACATGGGGCAGCATCCGCTGGTACTGCTCACGCGCTTGGGCCGGTGACTGCCAGAACATCGGACGCCAGTCCAGGTCGAGCACTGTCCAGCGGCCGGCGGCCGAATCCGGCCGGCCCCGCCTGCTCAGCATCTCCAGCTGGGTCGAGCGGGCCGGCTCTGCCGACACGCCAGTCCCGGTGACCCACAACAGCGGCACCTCGGCGACCAGATCCCAGGGCACGTCCTGCGCCGTCAGGGTCAGGTCCGGAGCGGTGGGAAGCCGGTAGAACAGCAGCGGAGGATCCTCCGGCGGGTCCAGCGCGCAGAACACCACCGGCGTCAACAGCTCGGGCGCGGTGCCGACGAACCGGTTGTCGACCCCGAAGTCGGCCAGCGCCTGGCGCACGTAACTTCCGAAACCGTCTGGCCCCACCTTGGTCAGCACCGCGCTGCGCCGGCCCAGACGGGCCGCGCCGACCGCGACATTAGTGGCGGTTCCTCCCAAGGACCTGGCGAAGGTGCTCACCTGCGCCAGCGGCACGCCGGACTGCTGCGGGTACAGGTCGACGCCCACCCGGCCGACCGTCAGCACCTCGGCCATCGCCTCCACGCCGCTCACCCGGGCGCCGTGCTCTGAGCCGGTCGCGCGCCGCCGGTCGGCGCCGGGTACAGCTCGGGCCGGTCCAGGTGGCTGACGGGCTGGGCGAGGCCGGTCCGCAGCGCCAGGATGCCGGCCTGAGCGGTGACCGTGGCCGCGTAGCCGTCCCAGCTGGTGGCCGCGTCACAGGGCGCGCCGTACTCGATCGAGTCGACCCAATTCTGCAGCTCGCTCCGGTACGCCGCCGCGAAGCGCGGCCGCCAGTCCGCCGGCACCGCCCGCAGCACTGCTCCGGCGCGCCGCTCGACGACCGGCGCCGGGGCGTCCAGCGAGACGGTGCCCCGCTCGGCGACCAGCTCACAGCGGACCTCGTAACCGTAGCCGGAGTTGACGAAGACCTCGATGTCGATGATCACGCCGCTGCTCGATTCCACCACCAGGAACAGCGGATCCTCGGTCGGCAGCGACGCCCGCGAGCTGCGCGGACGGTGCACGGTGATCCGGCTCAGCTCCTCCCCCAGCAACCAGCGAGCGATGTCGAGCTCGTGAACGGCCGAGCCTGAGATCAGCGACTCGCTCGGCAGGCCCGCTGGCGCCTGCTGGTTGCGGTGCGTGCAGTGCAGCATCAGCGGCAAACCCAGCCCGCCGGCGTCGACCGCCTGCTTGAGCCGCAAGTACCCGGGGTCGAACCGGCGCATGAAGCCGACGCTGACCAACCGTCGGCCGACCGCCAGCTCCGCGGCGATGATCCGCTCGCAACCGGCCACGTCCGGCGCCAGCGGCTTCTCGCACAGCACCGGCTTGCGGCCGGCGAGCGCGGCCAGCACGAATCGCTCATGGGTCGGGTCCGCCGAGGCCACCACCACGGCGTCGACCGCGCTGTCGGCGATCAGCTCGAACGGGTCGTCGAAGGCCCGGGCCGAGGGCACCCGGGCGACCGTGGCCGCAGCGCGCTCGGCGTCGAGGTCGAACACCCCGCGCACCTGTGCCGCGGAGACCTCACGGTCCAGCAGCCGGGCGTGCTCGGCGCCCATCACCCCGGTGCCGATGATCGCGACGCCCACCGTCATCTGCGGACTTCCTCTCGCCTCACGCGCGGCCCGGCCCGGCGGCTGCGCCGCTCGCCCGAGCGGTCCGGCTCACTGGCCCAGATGGGAGCTGTCGCGCAGCATGCCGCGCCCAGGCTCCTCAGCGGCGGTGGCGGAGGAATGGTGGTCATCAGAGCCGGCCTGATCCGGGCGCTGCAGCTCATGCGCCAGTTGCTCCAACTCCGCGCCGCCGGCCATCAGGCCGGTCAGCTCGGCCAGCGAGATCTCGGACTTGGCGAAGTCACCCAGGCTGCGGCCCCGCTTGAGCAGCAGGAACCGGTCCCCCACCGGGTAGGCGTGATGCGGATTGTGGGTGATGAAGATGACGCCCAGGCCTCGGTCGCGGGCCTGCACGATGTATTTGAGCACCACACCCGCCTGCTTGACCCCGAGCGCGGACGTCGGCTCGTCCAAGATCAGCAGCCGGGCGCCGAAGTAGACGGCCCGGGCGATCGCCACCGACTGCCGCTCGCCGCCGGACAGCGTGCCGACCGGCTGGTCGGGATCGCGGATGTCGATTCCCATGTCGGCCAGCTCCTTGCGGGTGATGGCCTTGGCCTTGTCGGCGTCGAAGCGGCGGAACGGCCCCCAGCCCTTGGTCGGCTCGGAGCCCAGGAAGAAGTTGCGCCAGATGGCCATCAGCGGAACCATCGCCAGGTCCTGGTAGACAGTGGCGATCCCGGCGTCGAGGGAGTCCCGCGGAGAGGACAGCGTGACCGGCTTGCCGTCGATCAGCAGTTGGCCCTGATCGGGCTGGTAGACGCCGGCCAGCGTCTTGATGAACGTGGACTTGCCGGCGCCGTTGTCACCCAGCACGGAGGTCACCTGGCCGGCCCGCACCGTGGTGGAGATGTCGAACAGCGAGATGACGCTGCCGAAGGTCTTGGTGATGTTCTGGATCTCCAGCAGCGGCGCGCCGGAGTCCGGGGCCCCCTGGCGAACCTGCCGCGCGCTGTCGAACGTGATCTCGGCGTCGGTCATGGGCCTACCTCCTGCTCTGTTCGGCATAGCGCCGCACGATCTGGTTGGCCAGCACCGCCAGCAGCAGCATCGCCCCGACGAACAGCTTGAACCAGTCCGAATTCCAGCCCGCGTAGACAATGCCCTGCTGGGTCATGCCAAAGATCAACGCACCCACCGCCGCGCCGATGACCGAGCCGTAACCGCCGGTCAGCAGGCAGCCGCCGATCACGGCGGCCACGATGAAGATCAGCTCCTGGCCGATGCCCACCTGCGCCTGGATGGTGCCGAACCGAATGATCTGGGTGTTGCCCACGAACCAGGCGAAGGCCGAGGTGAGCATGAACAGGGTGATGGTGGTGCGGCCCGTCGGCACGCCGACGTTCTTGCTGGCGTCGGGGTCACCGCCGGTGGCGAAGATCCAGTTGCCGAACCGGGTCTTGAGCAGCAGGTACGAGCCGAGCGCGGTGAGCAGCAACCACCACAGGATCGCGATCTGAAAACCGCTGCCGGCGATGGAGATGGTGGAGCCGAAGACGTCCTTCAACGGTTGGTAACCAGGCACCAGGTCGAGGTTGGAGACCTGCACGGTGTTGGTGACCTGCTTGGTGACGCCGAGGTTGATGCCCTGCAGGCCCAGGAATGTCCCCAGGGTGATGATGAAACTGGGCAGACCGGTCCTGACCACCAGGTAGCCGTTGAGGAATCCGATGGCCAGCATCAGCAGCAGCGACACCGCCAGCGAGGCGTAGACCTGCAGGCCCCAGTAGGTGGTCATGATGCCGGTCGCCAAGCCGGCGGTGCCGGTCTGGACGCCGGCCGACAGGTCGAAGTGCCCGCCGATCATCAGCAACGCCACCGGAATCGCCATCAGCCCCACCGTGGAGGCCGTGTCGAGCCAGTTGGCTACCCCGCGGGTGGAACGGAACACCTCCGACTGGGTGGCGAAGAAGGCGAAGACGACGATGGCGCCGATCAGCGAGCCGAACTCGGGCTTGATCAGCAACTGGCGCAGCGGGCTGACCTTGGCCACCCGCTCGTCGCCGGCGACGGTCACGGCGGTCATCGGGTGCCGCCGGCCGCGAGCTTGAGAACCGCCGCGGCGTTCTCCTTGGTGATCAGGTCGGGGCCGGTGAGCACCGGCAGGCCGCCGCCGAGCACGTTGAGGTTGGTCTTGTAGAGAGTCAGCATCTGCACCGCCAGGTAGCCCTGCAGGTAGGGCTGCTGGTCCACCGCGAAGTCGATCTTGCCGTCCAGCACGCCCTTGGCGACGTCGGCGTTCAGGTCGAAGGTGGCCAGCTTTGCGCTGGAGCCTGCCCCGCTGATCGCGCCCAGGGCAGTCGAGGCCACCTGGCCTCCGAGGGTCACGACGCCGTCGATGGACTTGTCCTGCTGCAGCTTGGCCCGGATGGTGGCCTGAGCGGCGGGGAGGTTGTTGTTGTCGACCTGGATATTGGTGACCGCGCCGCCGAGGGCGCTCTTGACACCCTCGCAGCGGGTCTCCAGGCCTACGTTGCCGGCTTCGTGGATGACGCAGATGACGTTGGTGACTTTTTCTGTCTTGAGCCTGCTGCCGACCGCCTCGCCGGCGACCCTCTCGTCCGAGCCGATATGCGACAGCGCGCCGTAGGCCTTGGACTCAGCGCCGCCGGCGTTGATCGTGATCACCGGGATGCCGGCCGCGACCGCCCGCTGCACGGCCGCCTTGACGGCCTGCGGATTGGCCATCGACACCACCAGGCCGTCGGGCTTCTGGTTGACGGCATTGTCGATCAGCTTGGACTGGTTGGTCGGATCGCCCTCGCTCTGGTAGCTGACCGCGTCACCCATGTCCTTGCCGGCTTGAACGGCGCCGGCCTTGACGATGCTCCAGAAGGCGTCGCCGGCGCCGCCGTGCGTCACCACCGCGATCTTGAAGCCGTAGCCGCCGCTGCCGCCCTCGGCCTTGTCAGTCTGCCGGTTCACCGCGTTCTCGCTGCTGCAGGCCGAGATGGCCAGCACCGGCACGAGCAAGGTGGCCAACAGCCATCTCGACTTCGTTGCGCGCATGTCCTATCGCCTCATCTTCTGTCAGTCGGTGCGGGTGCTGAGCTGGTCTGGTGCCTGGCGCCTGGTGTCTAGGTGGCGGTCGGGAAGGAGTAGCTGGCGGCCGAGCCGGACTGGTGCTCAGGCCACCGGGAGGTCACGACCTTGCCGCGGGTGTAGAACGAGACTCCCTCGGCGCCGTGCACGTGCTTGTCGCCGAACAACGAGTCCTTCCAGCCACCGAAGGAGTAGTAGGCCATCGGAACCGGGATAGGCACGTTGACGCCGATCATGCCGACCTTGACGCCGCGCTGGAACCTGCGGGCGGCGTCGCCGCTGGAGGTGAAGATCGCGGTGCCGTTTCCGTAGGGATTGGCGTTGATCAGGTCGATCGCCTCTTCAACCGTCTGGACCCGCAGCACCGACAGGACCGGGCCGAAGATCTCCTCGCGGTAGACATCCATCGAGGTGGTGACCTCGTCGATCACGGTCGGGCCCACGAAGAAGCCGTCCTGGCCGCCTTCCACCCGCAGGCCCCGGCCGTCGACGCTGAGCCGGGCGCCCTGTTCGGCGCCGCTGCCGATCAGGCCCTCGATGCGGTCCTTGGCCGCCTGGGTGATCACCGGGCCCATCTCGCTGTCGCTCTGGCGGCCCGGCCCGACCTTGACCGCACGCGCCTTGGCTGAGACCGCCTCGACCAACCGGTCGGCCGCCGCGCCCACCGCCACGGTCGCCGAGACCGCCATGCAGCGCTCACCGGCTGAGCCGAAGGCGGCTGCCACCAGGTGGTCGGAGGCGAAGTCGAGGTCCGCGTCAGGCAGCACCACCGCGTGGTTCTTGGCGCCGCCGAGCGCCTGCACCCGCTTGCCCGTCGCGCTGGCCCGCTGGTGGATGTAGCGAGCGATCGGAGTGGAGCCGACGAAGGACACCGCTGCCACGTCGGGTGAGTCCAGCAGCGCGTCCACCGCCTCCTTGTCACCGTGCACGACATTGAACACGCCGTCGGGCAGGCCGGCTCGCTGCCACAGCTCAGCGACCAGCATCGACGCCGACGGGTCGCGCTCGCTGGGCTTGAGCACGAAGGTGTTGCCGCAGGCGATCGCGACCGGGTGCATCCACATCGGGACCATCACCGGAAAGTTGAACGGGGTGATGCCGGCGACCACGCCCAGCGGCTCGCGAAAGGAGTAGGTGTCGATGCCGGCCGAGACCTGGTCGGAGTACTCGCCCTTGAGCAGGTGCGGGATGCCGCAGGCGAACTCGACGACCTCCAGGCCGCGCTGCACCTCGCCACGGGCGTCGCTGAGCACCTTGCCGTGCTCGTCGGTGATCAGCTCGGCCAACTCGTCGATGTGGCTGTTGACCAGTTCGCGGAAGCTGAAGAGAATCTTGGCGCGCCGGCTCAGCGAGCTCTGGGACCAGTCGATAAAGGCCGTGGACGCCACCTGCACCGCGTCGCTGACCTCGGCCGCTGACGCCAGCGCCACCTGGGCCTGCTGCTGACCGGTGGCCGGGTTGAACACCGGCGCCCGGCGGCCTCCCGTCTCAGCCAGCCGCTTGCCGCCGACCCAGTGCTCGATCGTCGTCCCCATCATCTGCCCTTCGCCGTGTTGACCGCCGCTTGCGCCGCGGCCCGTCCGCCGACGAGCCCACGCTTGCGCGACTGAGGTGCCGCCCACGTTCACGACGGCTGTCACACCGTCGTGCCGCGTTCCTCAGGAAACCGTCCGGACGTCTATTCTGTCAAGACTTTGTCATGACAAATGGTCCCGTGACTTTGTAGTTATGAGCTGACATACTTTCACTCATGTCGGCCGCCGTCTCCTCCGGGGTGTCACCCTTCGAGGGGATCGTCCTGGATCGGTTGAGCCCGGTCCCGCTGTACTACCAGGTCGCGCGGCATCTGGAGCAGGCGATTGAGAACGGCTCGCTGGTTCCCGGCACCCGGTTCGAGAACGAGCTGGAGTTGGCAGAGAAACTGGGACTTTCCCGGCCCACCATGCGACGCGCGATGCAGCATCTGGTCGACCAGGGCCTGCTGGTTCGCCGACGGGGTGTCGGAACCCGCGTGGTGTCGCCGAAGGTCCGCCGCTCGCTGAAGCTGACCAGCCTGCACGACGACCTGACCCGTGAAGGCCAGCGTCCCTCGACCAAACTGCTGTCCCTGGGCCAGGTCCCGGCGCCGGCCGAGGTCGCCACGGCGATGAGCCTGCCGGTCGCCGACCCGGTGCTCCAGATCGTCCGGCTCCGGTCGGCGCTGGAGCGGCCTATCGCGAAGATGACGAACTTCTTGCCTGCCGGCCTGCTTGAGATCAGCGCCGAGGCGCTGGAGTCCCGGGGGTTGTATGAGCTGCTGCGCGCCGCCGGGATCCACCTGCACTCGGCCACCCAGGTGATCGGGGCTCGCAGTGCCAACGCGGCCGAGGCCCGGCTGCTCGGCGAATCCAGGTCGGCGGCCCTGCTGACCATGCGACGCACCACCTATGACGACCGCGGCGTGGCCGTCGAGTACGGCAGCCACGTCTATGCCGCGACCCGGTACAGCTTTCAGCTGAGCCTGCTCGCAGGCTGAGAACCCTGATTGCCGTCACAGGCAGTCACCGCTTGAACCCGCCTTCTTTCCAGGGTTAAAGTCGAATAGAGCTGGAAAGGCAGCCAGGTTCGCCCGAGTCTGGGATGCGGCCATGATCTCTGTCTTTCAGTTCCTCCCGCCGGGCCTGCCACCGCAGCCTGGCCGCCGCCGCGGGTCCGCTCTGGATCGCCGCCAGCACCTGAGCGTGCGAGATCGCTGCTGGTGGTGTGGTCACCGCTGGGACTACCGGATGAGCACCCAGCGGGTGATCATCGAGTTTCGTCAGTGCCTCAGGTGCGACGAGGTGGAGGTCCAAGTCGGCTGAGGGTCGGCCACCGCACAGCCACGTCCTAGGCCCCGGTCGCCATGTCCAGCGGCCTGCCCAGCAGCACCTCCACGACCGCACGGGTGGCCGGTGAGGGCGCCAGTCCCAGCTCGGTCCGCAGCACCCGGCGGCATGCCTCGTACTGACGCAGCGCCTCAGCGGGATTCTGCTCAGCCAGATGGATGGTCATCACCTGCCGGTGCGCGCTCTCGCGCAGCGGATCACTGGCCACCGCCGTCAGGGCCGCCTGCAGCGCGCGATCATAGTGCCGGCGTTCGCTGGCTCGCTGGGCCAGTCGCTCCAGCAAGTGCAAGCGCACCTGGCGGAACCGCTCACGTTCGACACCGACCCAGTCCTCTTCCCAGTCCGGCAGCACGTCAGAGCTGAGGCGGCCGAGGTCGAGCTCGTCGAAATGGCTTTCATCCTGGGTTTGCTGCACATCCACCTGAACCTCCGACGCCAGGCTCAACCGGGATTGCACCGTGAGGACAAGCTGGTTGCCAGCCACCGTCGGCAACCGCCACAGGGTCGAGCGCAACCGCGCCAAGCCCTGCTGCTCGTCGAGATCGGCCCACAGCGCCGCAGCGGCGGCCCGGCGGCCCACCGGTCGCGCGCGTAGAGCCAGGTACGCCAGCAAACGCTGCGCCGGACGCGGCACCTGAACCGGCTTTCGCTGGTCGCTCAACTCGAAGCTGTCGAGCAACTGCAACTGCAGCTGCGGCACGCCGCAGCCAGGTCCATCAGTCATAGGGCAGCAAGCCTTGCGAGTGTGCGGGGGCCAGCGGAGTACCTGCGCCTTTGAGGAGACCTGCCGACCAATCGAGTATGCCCCGGCGAAGAAGGCTTGTGCCACTGAGACGGCGCAACGCCGTGGTGACGGCCACGCGCACGCCGCGGCGCCCGGTGGCGCACACGGTCATGAGATGAGTCCCGCGCAGGCTGGCCCAGTCAGCGCGGAGCGCGTCCGTGCCATCAGGGCCGGGCCCCCCGCCATCGTCTGCGAAAGGAATGACCTCATATGTACCGCCACGTAAAGAACCTGCAGTTCGAAGCCAAACCGGAACGGCCTGACGCCTTGTTCGCCATGAAGTTCCAGGAGATCCTCGGCGGTCAGTTCGGTGAGATGACCGTGATGATGCAGTACCTGTTCCAGGGCTGGAACTGCCGGATCCCCGGTAAGTACAAGGACATGATCATGGACATCGGCACCGAGGAGATCGGTCACGTCGAGATGCTCACGACGATGCTGGCCCGGCTGCTGGAGGGCGCCCCGGCAGAGACCACCGAGAAGGCGGTGGCGGCCAATCCGGTGCTGGCCGCGGTGATCGGAGGGATGAACCCTCAGCATGCCATCGTCTCCGGAGGCGGCGGGCTGCCCCGCGACAGCCAGGGAGTGCCGTGGAACGCCGGTTACATCGTCGCCAGCGGCAATATGCTCACCGACTTCCGATCCAACGCCGCAGCCGAGGGTCAGAGCCGGTTGATGACCAGCCGCATCTACAACATGACCGATGACCGCGGCGTGCGCGACATGTTGGCGTTCAACCTGGCCCGCGACACCTTCCACCAGCAGCAGTGGTTGCTGGCCATCGAGCAGTTGCAGGAGGACGGCCTGGCCGATCTCATCGAAGACTCGAACTTCGAGGAGGAGAACAAGGAGCACGACCACACCTTCTGGAGCTTCTCCGAAGGCAGCCAGGCTGGCGAGGGCCGGTGGGCGCGCGGCCAGACGCTGGTCGACGAGCAGCAGATCGTCTACCTGGCCGAACCGGTCCCGTTGACCGATGACACCGGCGTGCTGCCGGCGCCGGACCCGAAGCTGTTCGCCACCTACGACGGCAGCCGTGGAGCCGGCAAGCCGGGCACCGCGGGCGCGGCCACCGCCCAGGGCATCTCGAACGTGGTCAACAAGGTCAAGGACACCCTGACCTGAGCGACGGCCAGGGGGCAGGGGCGAGCGCGCCCCTGCCCCCTGCCCCCTGCCTCCTGTCACTGCCCCCGGCTCGGCCCCCTGACTACCCGTCGTCACCGCTGATGTGAAGGAGCCCGCATGTCCAGCAGCGCCCAGACCGCCTCCTGCCGAGCGGCCGGCCTCGCCCAGCGCTTGGCCAGGTTCGGCTGCCGGCGGCCGGCCACCCTGGTGTGGCTGCTCCTCTACGCCGTCGTCGCGGCGCTGGCGCCCTCGCCCGCGTCCCTGCTGGTCACCGCCGCGCTGGTGGGCGTGCTGGTCCTGCGGTTGCGCCTGGCTGAGCGCCTCGAGACGAGGATCGGTCGATGACGGCCTTCGCCGACCCGCTCAAGCCGGGCATCGCCGCCCCGATCACCGTCGGCGTGCGGACACCGCGGCTGTGGACGCGGACCGGCGCCACCGCGGTGCTGATCTCGGCCGGCTACCTCGATCCCGGTAACTGGGCCACCGACCTGGCCGCGGGCGCCCGCTTCGGAATGCGGCTGGTCTGGGTGGTGGCCATCGCCACCGTGCTGGCGCTGTTCCTGCAGCAACTGGCGGCCCGGCTGGGTCTGGGCAGCGGCTGTGACTTCGGGCAATTGCTGCGGCAGCGCTGCTCGCCGCTGGTGCGCTGGTCCCTCACCCCACCGATCCTCCTGGCGCTGGCGATCACCGAAGTGGTCGAGGTGCTCGGGGTGATCGTCGGTGTGCGGTTGCTGACCGGCCTGCCGGCCGGCGCCTCAGTCGCGGTGGCCGCGGTGCTGCTCACCGCGGTGCTCGCCGCGCCGGCCGGCGCCGGCCGGCTGGCCGTCTACGGCTGCCTGTCGATCGTCACCGTGGTGTACCTGGCGGTCCTGATCCGCTCGGGCCTGCAGGAGACGGCCGCCGGCTTGGCGCCTCGCCCGCTTCCGCCCGGCGGCCTGCCGGTGGCGCTGGGCATCATCGGCGCGATCGTGATGCCGCACAACCTGTTGCTCCACTCAAGCCTGGCCAAGCAGCTTCGCGCTCAGGACCCGCGGGCGACTGACCCTGCGCATGCCCGCACCCTGCTCGCCTCCACGATCAGAACGAGCGCGCTCGCGCTGCTCGCCGCCTTCGTCGTGAACTGCTCGATCATGTCGATCACCGCCCGGGCCGCCGGGCCGACCGGCGGCAACGAGGGCATCAGCGCCGCCTACCGCGACTTGGCGCCGGTGCTGGGGCAGGCGACGTCAGTGTTGTTCGCCCTCAGCCTGATCGCGGCCGGCCTGGCGTCCTCGGTCACCGGTGGAATGGCCGCGGCTGAGTCGCTGCGCGAACTGGTGCCCGCGCTCAGGCTGGCTCCGGTAGCCCGCCGGTTGAGCTGCCTGGCGCCGGCCGGCGCCGTCTGCGTCCTCGGCCTGCCCGAGGGCACCGTGCTGGTGTGGAGTCAGGTGGTGCTCAGCCTGGTGCTGCCGATGGTGCTGTTCCCGCTGATCTCCTTCGTCAGCGACCGGAAGCTGATGGGCTCACTGGTGGTCGGCCGCGGCCAGCGGACGCTGGCCCAGCTGATCGCGGCCGGGATCAGCGTGCTGTCGGCGACCGCGATCCTGGGGCTGTGACAGCCGCTAACCGGCGACCGGCGTCAACAGCCCGCGCTCGGCGACGACATCCAGCGCCAGGGTCCGGAAGCCGACGTCGTCGAACAGGACGACGACCCGGCCGGGCTCGTACTGCTGGACGACGCCGATCCCCCACTGGGCGTGTTCGACCCGCTGGCTCAAGGCAAAGGGCTGGTGCTCGACGGTGCTGGAGGTGCCGGCGTCACAGTTGTCGCAGTGGGAACAGGGATCCACCCGGTCCTCGCCGAGCAGTTGCAGCAGGAGCCGCCGACGGCAGTCACCGGTCTCGGCGTAGCGCCGCACCAGCTCGACCGCGGTCTCGGCCTGCGCCCGGCGCTGTCGGGCTGAGTGCTCGGCGTCTTCGACGGCGTGATCGGCGGCGTCGGGCTCGCAGACCCGGCGCAGGCTGCCGCGCCGCTCGGCTACCGCGTCCACGGCGATCAGGGCGTTGGCAGCCCGTCGGACCCGGGCAGCCGACAGGCCGGCTCGGTCGGCCACCACGCTGAGCTTGGTCGCGCGGCTGTCCAGCGCCGCCAGCAGCGCCGTCAGGTCGCCGGCCGACGGGCCCTGGCCGGCGCTGAAGTAACGGGCCAGGGCGTAGCCGTTCGGCCGGTTGAGCAGGATCGCTCGGGCCGGTTCTCCGTCACGGCCGGCGCGCCCGATCTGCTGGTAGTAGGCGTCGAGGTCCTCGGGCGGGTCGGCGTGCACGATCAGCCGCACGTCCGGCTTGTCGATGCCCAGGCCGAAGGCGTTGGTGGCCACCACGACCGACACCGAGCCGTCGAGGAAGGCGGCGTGGGCGGCGTCGCGCAGCTTGCGTGCCATCGAGCCGTGGTAGTGGACGGCGGCCAGGCCCAGCCCGGCCACCGCCTCGGCCAGCTCCTCGCTGCGCCGACGGCTGGCGACATAGACGATGGCGGTGCCCGTTCCGTCGCGCACCTGGTCCTGCAGTGCCTGCAGCACCTGGGCGTCGGCTGCGGCCGCGTCGGTGGCCAGCTGGCTGCCCAGCCAGATGTTGGGACGGTCGAACTCCCCCACGATCACGGCCGGCTCGGTCATCTTCAGGGCGCTGACGATCTCGCCGCGCACGCGCGGCGAGGCGGTGGCTGTCAGCGCCAGCACCCGGGGCCGGCCCAGGGCCGCGATCACCGTCGGCAGGGCCAGGTAGTCCGGTCGGAAGTCGTGGCCCCACGAGCTCACGCAGTGCGCCTCGTCCACGACGAACAAGGACACCTTCGTCGCGGTCAGCGCCTGCAGCACCTCTTCGCGCGCCAGTTGCTCCGGTGACAACAGCAGGAACTCCAACTCGCCGGTGGCCATCCGCTCCAGCACGCGGCGTTGCTGGGCGGCGGTCATCAGGCTGTTGAGAGCCGCCGCCGGTGGGCCCGCCGTGGACAGCGCCACCAACTGATCCTGCTGCAGGGCGACTGTCGGCGACACGATCACCGTCGCCCCGGGCAGCAGCTGACCGGCCACCCGGTAGATCAGCGACTTTCCGGTGCCGGTCGCCAGAACCGCGAGGGTGTCGCGCTCAAGCACCGCCTCCAGCGCTTCGGCCTGCCCCGGCCGCAGCTCGACGTCGCCGAGCAGTTGCCGGACCGCGGCGCCGAGCTGGCGTTCGACCGATGCCGCCAGGGTCATGGCCGGCCCGGGTGGCCGATCTGGGCCAACCGATGTCGAGCCAGCCGCTCGGCCAGTTCGGGCAACGCTTCGACCGGAGTCGCCTGGATGTCGTCCAGGCAGCCGGTGACCACCTCGATGACGGTGCTCAGCGGCAGGCAGCACTCCTGCTCGCGGTAGAGCCGCTCGACGACGCCTGCCAGCAGGGCGCCCGTCGACGCCGGCAGCGTCACTGACGCCGGAAGGGTCGGGATGGAGGAGAGATGCTCGGGAGACGGCAACAACGCTGTCACGGATAATCCGCTCTGCAGGGATCGCCACCTCGGGGGCCGGCTGAATCAGCCGGCGCGAGCACCAACGCGGGTCATCCGCGTGGCCACCACGTGACGCCAAGGCTGCGTTCCCAGCCTGTCATTGACGGTACGTCATTCATTGGCCGTTGACAAAGGGAATCAAACCGCAGGGCCGGCCCGCCGAAGCCCTTAGAACTGCCCGACCACGTCCACGATCAGGATCTGGGCCGGCGAGGCAGGCTGGGCCTGCTGGCCGCCGGAGGCCGGCTTCGCGGCGATCGCGGGCACCAGGATCAGCGCGCGGCTGCCGATGTTGCGCCCGTTGAGCACGCTGGCCACGGTGAGCACGTTGCGCGCGGCCACCGTCTGGGGCGCCTTGCCCCAGGTGGACTGGGTGTTCTTTCCGGTGGCGGCGTCGGTCTGCACGACCTGCAGGACGAGGGTCTTGGCCGGGTCGATCTTCGCTCCGGAGCCGGTCACCAGCAGGGTGGCGGCGGGCTTCTTGCCGAGCTTGACCCCGGCTGTGCTGATCACCGTCGGCGCCTTGGCAGCGACATTGGTGATCTTGGGCAGCCCGGCCGGCAGGCGGGTCACGGCGGTGCCCGGCGCCGAGGCGTTCGGCTTGTAGGTCGCGATCAGGTCGACGACGAAGACCAGCGTGTCGGTACCGGCGATGCCGGCTTGCGGCTGCCCCTGGGCGCCATAGCCGTCAGCCGGCGGGATTGACAGCAGCACCCGGCTGCCGAGCCGCTTACCCACCAGGGTCTTGTCCCAGCCCGGGATCACCGCGCCGGCGCCGATCACGAACGCGGCCGGGGCGCCCCGGTCGAAGGAGCTGTCGAAGACCTTGACCTTGCCGTCCTTGGGCGCCCAGGTCTGGCCGCTGTAGTTGGCCACCAGGGTGTCGCCCTTGGCCACCGTGTCGCCAGAGCCGCTGGTGATGACCTGCTCGGAGAGCTGGCTGGGCGCCGGCTTGTCGGCCACGGTGACGACCGGCTTGACGCCGAAGCCGCCCTTGACCGAGGCGTCGGCCACGCCCTTCACCGCGCTGGCAGCCGGTGACGCCGACCCCGAGGTCGAAGCAGAGGCAGCGCCGGAGCTGGCAGGCGGGGCGTCGGGCTCATCGCCGGAGCCGCAGGCGGTGAGCAGCGAGATCGGCAGGACGAAGGAGGCGAGCACAAAGCGCGAACGAGAGAACACAAAATCCCCAACCGGGTGAACAAGTGACGAGCAAACCCGACAAGCCTAACCCGGATTGCTGTGTTGCCCCGTCCGCGCCGATCGAGCGCTCTCTCAGCAGGGGATAGTCCAGGCAGATCCACTCGCCAGCAGCAGGCCGAACAGCCCCAGGGTCATGATTTGCAGCTGAGCAGGCCACCAGCTCGCAGCGGGAACTACTCCGAACTCGTGATCGACGTCGGCTCAGGCTCAAGCGGGAGCTCGGGCTCGCCGTGCAGGGCGTCCAAGAAGGTCTGGGCCCAGTGCGCGACGTCGTACTCGCGCACCCGCCGCCGCAACGAGCGCATCCGCCGCCGGGCTTCCTGCGGCGAGATCCGCGCGGCCCGGACGATCGCGTCCTTGAGCCCGGCAATGTCGTGCGGGTTCACCATGAAGGCGCTGCCGAGCTCGTCGGCGGCGCCGGTGAACTCGCTCAGCACCAGAGCGCCGGACTCGTCATAACGGCACGCCACGTACTCCTTGGCGACCAGGTTCATGCCGTCGCGCAGCGAGGTGACCAGCATGACGTCGGCTGCCAGGTAGAGCGCGGCCATCTCCTCCTGCGGATAGGACTGGTGCAGGTAGTGCACCGGGGCGCTGCCCACCTCGCCGAACTCGCCGTTGATCCGGCCGACGGTCACCTCGACCTCGTCGCGCAGCTTGCGGTACTGCTCGACCCGCTCCCGGCTAGGACTGGCCACCAGCACCAGGACGTCCTGCGGTGAGGTCAGCCGACCTTCCTGCAGCAGCTCGCCGTAGGCCTTGAGCCGGTGCGCGATCCCCTTGGTGTAGTCCAGCCGGTCCACGCCCAGCAGCAGGGTCTTGGGATTGCCGAGGGCCTGCCTGATCTCCGCTGCCCGGGCTTTGACCTCAGGCCGGCGTGCGAGAGCCTCGAAGCCGGCCGAGTCGATCGAGATCGGAAAGGTCGCCGCCCGCACCGTCCGGTCGTCCTCGGCGGCTGCCGGCCCTGCCCGTCGGCGACCGGTGGAGTTCCCGGCCGGACTGCGGGCGGCGTCACCGGACCAGACCCGCGGAACCCGCACCAACGGGCCGCGGGTGGCCAGCCCGGCGGCCCGGCGGCAGGCCCGCAAGAAGTTGGTGGCGTCGCCCTGACGCTGGAATCCCAGCAGGTCAGCCCCCAGCAGACCCTCGATGATCTGCCGCCGCCACGGCAACTGGGCGAAGATCTCATAGCCGGGAAAGGGAATGTGGTTGAAGAATCCGATCCGCAGGTCCGGGCGCTGGGCTCGTAACATGCCCGGCACCAGCTGCAACTGGTAGTCCTGCACCCACACCACCGCCGCGTCGGCGGCCTGCTCGGCCGCGGCCCGGGCGAACCGCTGGTTGACCTTGACATAGGCGTCCCACCACGCGCGCCGAAATCTCGGCGGGGCGATCACGTCGTGATACAGCGGCCACAACGTGTCGTTGGAGAATCCCTCGTAATAGTCGCGAATCTCCTCACTCGACAGGCTGACGCCGACCAGCCGCATGCCTGCCTCGTCGAAGGGCTCCGGCGCCGGGCCGGGAGCTCCGGTCCAGCCGATCCAGGCGCCGTCGGCCTGCTGCATCACCGGTTGCAACGCGGTCACCAGCCCGCCGGGGCTGCGCCGCCAGGACACCTGCCCATCCGGCTCCTCGACGCGGTCCAGCGGTAACCGGTTGGCCACGACGACGAAGTCGTACTCACCGGTCACCGCCGGGGTGGGCTCACCGTGGCGACGCTCCTGCGTTGTGCTGCTCATCAGGCCTTGACTCCATGCGGCGTGTTCACCGGTCGGTTGCGCGACAGCTACCTGGCTGGCTTAGCCCTCTCGACCATAACCTGCCGGCTCGCGCCCTGGTCGGCCGGGCGGGCGCGCGCAGGTTACCGGCTTGGGGCCCGGCGGAGCGCGTTGAGATAGCTGATCCACTCCAGCTTGCGGTGACCCCGGGCGCACGGGCACAGTGGCGCTCAGGCCGTGTGTCGCTGCAGCGGCATCGCGGTCCAGGCCCGTTCGGTTCAACCGAGAGCCGTCCGGGCCGACTTCGCCTCGACGCGTCAAGGCCATCTACGGTGGAACGATGATCTCGACATCAAGGCCGATCGAGGCGACTCCCGAGCAGGTGTGGGCGGTGCTCAGCGACGGCTGGCTGTATGCCGGTTGGGTCGTCGGCGCCTCCCGAATCCGCGAAGTCGATCCGCGGTGGCCGGCCGTCGGCGCCACGATCTCGCACTCCGTCGGCAGCTGGCCGCTGCTGCTCGACGACGACACCGAGGTGCTGACCTGCCGACCTGAGCACATCCTGCGGCTGCTTGCCCGTACCCGGCCGTTGGGTGAGTCGCTGGTCGAGATCGAACTCACCGAGCGCCCGGGGCTGGGCACCTGCACCGTGACGATCCGTGAGGACACCATCAGCGGTCCGGGGCTGCTGGTGCTGCCTGCGCTGCGGCAACTGGCGCTGGCGCCGCGCAACCGGGAGTCGCTGCGCCGACTGGACTACCTGGTTCGCGGCCGGGTGCGCAGGGATCACGAGGGATGACTTCCCGTTCTATCGAAATTGACAATCAATGTCATTAAGAGTTGGCTGGTCGCTGGCAGCGCTACCGGGAAGGCGACTGCCTCCGCTCGTCACAGCGCTTCGCTCATCGCACCGCCAGGAGAGACTCGATGCCTGCTCAAGCCCCTTGGCGTGCATTGCTAGCCGCCGTTGTGACGACCGTCGCAGTGGCCGGCTGCGCCACCACTCCCAGCGCCCCGGCCGCTCCCGGCGGCCCGATCGAGGTCGCCGCCAGCACCAATGTCTGGGGAAGCATCCTCAGCCAGCTCGGCGGCAGCCACGTCCGTGCCACCGCGATCATCTCCAATCCGCAGACGGACCCGCACGCCTACGAGCCGACTCCGGCCGACGCCCGGACGATCGCCGGCTCGCGGGTCTTCGTCCAGAACGGGGTCGGCTATGACCCGTGGGCGGCACGAAGCGTGGCGGCCAGCCCCGATGAGAACCGGACGGTCATCGACGTGGGCAAGCTGGTCGGGACGCCCGACGGCGGCAACCCGCACCGTTGGTACTCCCCCGCCGACGTCGCCAAGGTCATCGACGCGGTCAGCGCCGGTCTGAAGCGGGCCGATCCGGCCAACGCCGAGTACTACGACAACCGGCGGCGCAGCTTCCAGGCCGAAGACCTGGGCCAGTACCACCAGTTGATCAGCGACATCAAAGCCCGCTACCCCGGCGTCGCCGTCGGCGCCAGCGAGAGCATCTTCGAGCCGATGTCCCAGGCGCTCGGCCTGAAGCTGGCGACCCCTGCCGGATTTCTGCAGGCGATCAGCGAGGGCACTGACCCCAGCGCCGCCGACAAGGCCGCCAGCGAAGCGCAACTGAGCCGCCGGACGGTCAGGGTCTATGTCTACAACGGCCAGAACGCCACACCGGACGTCGCGGCTCAGTTGGCAACGGCGCGCCGGGCCGGCGTGCCGGTGGTGGCCGTCACCGAGACGATCAACCCGCCCGACGCCAGCTTTCAGCAGTGGCAGGTCAGCCAGCTGCGCGCGTTGCTGGCCGCGTTGAAGCAGTCGGCCGAGCGATGACCGAGCCGTTCCCGACCACCGCCGCAGCCGCGGCGGGAGTGTCCACGGCCCAGGACTCGGCGCCAGGCGGGTCGGCGCCAGGCGGGTCGGCGCCAGGCGGGTCAGCAGGGCCTGCAGTGCAGCAGCCGGCCGAGGTGCTCAGCCTCACCGGCGTCACCGGCGCCATCGGCGGCCGGGCGATCTTCTCCGACGTCAGCCTGCGGGTGCGGGCCGGTGAGTTCGTGGCGGTGCTGGGACCCAACGGCGTCGGCAAGTCCACGCTGCTCAAGACGGTGCTCGGGCTGCTACCGACCAACGCAGGTCAGATCCAGGTGCTGGGCGGCCCGCCCGGGCGGCACAACTCCCGCATCGGGTACCTGCCGCAACGGCGGGCCTTCGACCCCGCGACCAGGATCCGTGGCGTCGACATCGTCCGGATGGGCTGGGACGGTGACCGTTGGGGCATCGCGCTCCCGGGCCGGCTGGCCGGACAGGCCGGGCGCGAGGCTCGTGAACGGGTCCGCGAGGTGATCGCCCTGGTGGGCGCCGAGCAGTACGCCCACCGACCGATCGGCCAGTGCTCAGGTGGTGAGCAGCAGCGGCTGCTGATCGCCCAGGCACTGATCCGCCGCCCGGAGCTGCTGGTGCTCGACGAGCCGCTGGACAGCCTGGACGTCACCAACCAGGCGTCGGTGAGCGCGCTCATCCAGTCGGTCTGCCGCAGCCACGGGGTGGCGGTGATGCTGGTCGCCCACGACGTGAACCCGATTTTGCCCTACCTGGACCAGGTGATCTACCTGGCGCACGGCGGCGCGGTGATGGGCCCGCCTGAAGAGGTGATCACCGCCGACACCCTCAGCATGCTCTACGGCACTGCCGTCGACGTGCTGCGCGACCGCACCGGCCGGTTGGTGGTGGTGGGCCAGCCCGACAGCCACGCCGAGCACCGGCCGGGGCCATGACAGGCCTGAGCTGGAACCTGCTCGAGAACATCGAGCAACTGCTGAGCTACCACTTCATGCTCAACGCGCTGCGGGCCGGCACCATCGTCGCGGTGCTGTCCGGCGCGATCGGCTATGTCATGGTGCTGCGCCGGCAGAGCTTCGCCGGGCACACCCTGGCGGTGATCGGCTTTCCCGGCGCGGCCGGCGCGACCTGGCTCGGGCTCAGCCCCAGCCTCGGGTACTTCGGGTTCTGCATCGCCGGCGCGCTGGTGATCGCGGCCTTGCCCAGGGCCGGCCGGCGCAGCTCCGGACTGGGCGGCTACGGCGACGAGTCGGCCGTCATCGGCACCGTGCAGGCGTTCGCGCTGGCCTGCGGGTTCCTCTTCGTCAGCCTCTACCAGGGTTTTCTCAGCGGGTTGACCGGATTGCTGTTCGGCGCCATCACCGGCGTCTCCGACGGCCAGGTGCTGGCGCTGCTGGCAGCCGGTTGCGGTTGCCTGCTCGTGCTGCTGGCACTGGGACGCCCGCTGCTGTTCAGCAGCATCGACACCGACGTCGCCCAGGCCCGCGGTGTGCCGGTGCGACTGGTCGGCGTCGCCTTTCTGGTGCTGCTTGCCGTCGCGGCGGCCGGCGCCAGCCAGATCACCGGAAGCCTGCTGGTGTTCGCACTGCTGGTGACCCCGGCCGCGACGGCCAGCCGGCTGACCGCCAAACCAGCGCTCGGGCTGCTGCTGTCGGTGCTGATCGCGGTGGCGGTGACCTGGCTGGGCGAGGGCATCGCGTTCTTCTCGCCGTACCCGATCGGCTTCTGGGTCACCACCCTGGCCTTCGGCGCCTTCTTGCTGGCGGCCGGCTACCGCCGCGGGCTCAGCTGGATCGGCCGGCGGCGACTCAGCCGAAGCCCGCTCGCCGCCGTGAGCGGCACGGCAGGCGGGTTCGGCCCGTGATCGAGCTGCTGGCCGGCGACCCGGTGACCGGGCTGGCGAACATGCTCTCGCAGCCGTTCGTCCGCAACGCCTTGCTGGCCGGAACCGCGATCGCGGCGCTGTCGGGCCTGGTCGGCTACTTCGTCGTGCTGCGCGGTCAGGTCTTCGCAGGCGACGCGCTGTCCCACGTCGCCTACGCCGGAGCGCTGGCCGCCCTGGCAGCCGGACTGGACCTGCGGTTGGGCCTGTTCGCCGCCACCATCGGCGTGGGGCTGCTACTCGGATCGATGGGCGGGCGCGGCGTTGCCGACGACGTGGTGATCGGCACCGTCTTCGCCTGGGTGCTCGGCCTGGGTGTGCTGTTCCTGACGCTGTACACGACCCACAGCAGCGCCGAGAACGGCACCGCCAACGTCAACGTGCTGTTCGGCTCGATCTTCGGCATCAGCTCGGCGACGGCCGTCACCTCAGCCTGGATCGCGGCCGGCTTGATCGCGGCGTTGCTGCTGATCGCCCGCCCGCTGCTGTTCGCCAGCGTCGACCCCGCGGTGGCCGCGGCTCGCGGCGTGCCGGTCCGGCTGCTCGGGCCGCTGTTCCTGGCGATCCTGGGCGGCGCCGTCGGCGAGGCCAGCCAGGCCGTCGGCGCGCTGTTGCTGTTGGGGCTGCTGGCCGCGCCGGCAGCCGCGGCCCAGCGGCTGACCCCCGATCCGTGGCGCGCGCTGGGCCTGTCCGCGGCCCTGGCGGTGCTCGCGATGTGGGCCGGGCTGAGCCTGTCCTACGCGGTCCCGGCGCTGCCGCCCAGCTTCTGCATCATCGCTTTCGCCACCGCCGAGTTCGTCCTCGCCGCCGGTCACCGCAGGTTCCGCGGCTCCGACCGGCTCGCCGCGCCGAAGGCGAACCGCTCGCGGTACGTCCAGGGCCCTCCGTCGTAGCGCCACAACCGCAACCCCCGCGCGGTGATCGCAAACGGCGCGAAATCCTGCCGCAGCTGGGCAAGGGTACGGCTGGCGACCTCGGGGCTCACCTTGTTCTGCACCGTCACGTGCGGTCGAAAGCCCTGCCGGTCCTGCCGGGTCAGCGCCTCCCACCACCTGTCCTGCAGCTCCCGGTGCAGGGCGAGCAGCTCGGCTGAGCGCAGCCGGTAGGCCACCCCGCGACCCAGCGGCATCAGCTCGAAGACCTCGACCGGGAACGGCTCGCGGGCCGCGGCCGCGGCCAGCGCCTGCAGCACGGCCGGCTCCTGCGCGGCGGGCACGGCATGAAACAGCGTCACGTGCGCGGCCACCTGGGTGCGCCCCGGCGCGAACAGCGCGGCTCGCTCACCGTCGAAGCGCGCCTGGGCCTGGTCATCGATCTCCAACGTCACCACGAAGGGACGGCTCTGCTCGGCATCCGGCGCCACGGTCTCATCGTGGCAGCCGTTTGCGCGTCTCGGCCGCGAGATCGCCAAACGCGCAGCCGGCACGGCGTCGGATTGCCATACTCAGGCCCATGCTGCTGCTGGCCGAAGAACTGCTGTTGCTGGGACTCGACCCCGTCAAGGGGACCGTCGTCAACGGCGCCAGGCAGCAACTGCTGGTGGGCCTGGCCGGCGCGTTGATCGGCGAGCTCGCGCTGGTGGGCGCGGTGGAGCTGTCCGGTGGGCGCTTCGTCGCGGCCGGGTCAGCGCCGGAGCACCCGCTGCTGGCCCAGACGCACCGGCTGCTCGCCGAACCGACCCGCCGCCGGGCCCCCGGGCAGCTGCGGCGGATCGACAAGGCGGTCGGCGGGCTCTGGCCCCGGCTCGTCGACGGCCTGATCGAGCAGGCCGTGCTGGGCCGCCGCCCTGACCGGGTGCTGGGGTTCACGGTGACCCGGCATCCGGTGCTTGAGCCCGCAGCCCGCGACGAGCCGTTGCAACGCGTGCGACTGGCCGCGGCCGGCGACAACGGCCTGGAGGCGCGCACCGCGGTGCTGCTGGCGCTGACCGGGCCGTCCCGGCTGCTGGACGTCATCGCGCCCGACCGCGCGGACCGACGGCACGCCAAGCAACGCGTCAAGATGGCAAGCGAGCTGACCCCGGTGGCTCCGGTCGTGAAGAAGGTGATCGCGGAGATGCAGGCCGCGGCCGCGGCCGGGGCGACGGTCGCCGCCACGAGCGCCGCCACCAGCGGCGGCTGAGACCCACCCGGTCAGCCCGCGGCTGAGCTGAAACCGAGGGCGCCGGTCAGCGGCGTCATGCTCACAGCGCGCTGGGACGCCCGGTCAGCATGACGCGCCAGCTGCCGTCGTCGGTGAGACCTGAGACCCGTCCGATCAGCCCGCGGCTGAGCTGTCTGAGTGCTTGGGGCAGAGCCCGAACACCTCGAGGGTGTGGCTGACCTCGGTGTAGCCGGCAGCCGCGGCCACCCGTTCGGCCCACGCCTCGACCTCCGGCCCGCTCACCTCGACGCTGCGGCCGCACTGCCGGCAGACCAGGTGGTGGTGATGGTCCTCGGCCGGCGCGCCTTCTCCGGCCGGCACCCCGCAGAGCCGGTACTGGGACTCGCCGTCGGCGGTGTGCACGACATCTGCGCTGCCCTGCTCGGCCAGCGTGCTGAGGTGCCGGTACACCGTCGTCAGGCCGATCCGGTCACCACGCCGTCGCAGCTCGGCGAACAGGTCCTGCGCGGTCCGGAAACCGTCGGCCTCGCGCATGATCGACTCGACTGCCTCGGCCTGGCGGGTGTTGCGCGAGCGGGTGGTCGGCGTCGGCGAACTCGTCCGTCCTGCCGTCATGGCTTCCTCCAGGATCTCGGCGCCCCCGCCGTCGGCATCAGTGTTCCCTATCAGTCCAGCGTGGTCAGGCCCTTGCCCGGGATGGTCAATCCAGCTTGTCCAGCTGCTCGGCGCTCAGTGGCGTCAGCTCGCTCGTCGCCATGGTGACCGAGGCGTCGGGGTGGACGGTCACGGTGTCGACGGTGACCGCGCCGGACACCCGATCGACGGTGAGCAGCACGAACGGGGCGTTGTTGCGCGGGGTGGACAGCCCGCCGAAGCCGTCACCGGCGCCGTGGCCGCCGGTGCTGCCCAGGCTGATCACGCGCACCACGCCGTTCGGGGTGCTCACCTCGGCGCTCGGCTTGCCGCTGTAGTCGCGGCCGCCGATCACGATCGGTGCGCAGCCACCGGCGACCACCTGGTCCAGCAGCTCCTTGTCGTGGGCGTAGACCGCCAGCGGCGGGTCCGCGCAGGCGCTCTGGCGCAGCCCCTCGGCCACTGTCTCAGTCGTGACCGCCGGGTCGATCAGCTCGGCCGCCGAGCCGAAGTTGGCGACATAGGGGCTGTTGGCGCCGAGGAACTGAGCGCCTTCGATCTTCTGCGGGGCGCCCTCGGCCACCGAGAAGCCCACCTTCTCGGCGTAGGCCTTCACCGCCGGGGTGTCATGCCTGCCCAGTGAGGTGTGCACCGGGATGTCGCCGGCGTAGTTGGCCAGCACGTCCACGGTGTAGCTCTTGAGATAGGACAGGTACGCCTCCTGGGACGTCCCGGTCGCGGTCAGGTCACCGAGGTTGAGGATCGCGTCCGCCGAGACGTGCTGGGCGCTCTCGCCGACCACCCGGGCCATCCCGCTGGTGCCCTGCAGGTCGTCCAGCACGGCGATCCGGATCAGGTCCGGGCTGCCGGGCAGCGTGGGCACGCCGAAGCGGGCCTCGAAGGCGGTGTCCCGGTTGGCCGACACCCGGTCGTAGAAGGCCTGCTCGCTCTTGCTCAGCGAGTCGACGGTGGTGACGGCCTGCGTGGCCAGGTACTTGAACGGCCCGGTGATCTGCCAGCCGGACAGGAAGGTGCCGCGCAGCTGGCTGTCCGGGCTGATCGACTGGCGCCGGTCCGACAGCGGCGAGCAGAGGTAGCCGGCCGGGATCAGCACGACCAGCATCACCGCCCCCGCCACCAGCCAGGCCGCGGCCCGCTCCGGCCGGCGGTCGGCGAGCACGGCCGCCCGCTGCTGGGGAGCCAGCCGGGCCACTGCCCGCCGGCGGTGCTTGAGGTAGGCGTAACCGAGGATCTCCAGCATCGCCACGAGGTAGGCGGCGCCGAAGCCGATGGCGCCGTAGTGGCGCAGCACCTCGGCGGTGACCTCGTTCAGCTCGTCGCGGCGGGCCTGCTCGTCGGCGAACAGGTGGCCAGCCACGTCGATCGTCGAGCGGTCCAGCGCGCCGGTGGGCCCGAACAGCGACAAGTTCAAATTGGTGGGGCGGATGTCGAGGCCGACGTGCTTGCCCAGCACCACCGGGCCCTGCCGGCGCAGGCCGCCCAGCAGGCCCGAGTCGATCAGGACGGTGTCACTGCCGATCCGCAGGTCCACCTGAGCGCCAAGCCCGTCCAGGCCGATGTCGCGCACCTGGGCAGGCGGCGCCCAGGACACGGCTGTCAAGCCGGCCGCGACCGGGGTCAGCGCCAGCCCGAGCACCGCCAGCACCCACAGCGCCAGGCCGGCCGGCGACCTGCGGCCAGGACCCGTCCAGGGCAGCGGCCGGTCGATCACAACCGGGGACGCCTCGCGCGGGACCGCCCGCTCGAGATCCTGCTGACTGGTCATCGCCGGTCAGTTTAGTGGGCCGGCGCCGCGCGGCGCCCTCTCGGCGGCTGCCGCGACGGCAGGGGCAGCTCAGGCGGAGCCGCGCGCGGCTCGCCTGGCGGCGCGCGCGGCGGACTCGGCAAGGTCGAGCTGCTGGGCCTGCTCCGGAGTCGGCGCGGCGCCGCCGAGGCGGGCCGGCAGGAACTTCAGGTCGTCTCCGGTCAGCGGCGGGTAGGCGTCCTGAGCCGCGTGCAGCAGCTCGGTCATCGCTGCGCGCAGCGCGTGCAGCGCCACCTCAGGAGCGTCCTTGCGGTTGACCGGGATCGCCTTGCCGACGCTGAGGATGATCGGCGTCCGGGTCCGGCCGAGCCGCTTGGGATGGTCCTTGGTCCAGACCCGCTGCGAGCCCCAGATGACCATCGGCAGCAGCGGGACGCCAGCCGCGGCCGCCATCCGGACCGCCCCGGTCTTGAACTCCTTCAGCTCGAAGGACCGCGAGATCGTCGCCTCCGGGAAGACACCGACGATCTCGCCGGCTTTCAGCGCCTGGACGGCGGCCCGGTAGGAGGCGGCGCCGGCGTCGCGGTCGACCGGGATGTGCCGCATGCCGCGCATCAGCGGCCCGCTGACCGGATGCCGGAACACCTGCTCCTTGGCCATGAACCGGATCACCCGCCCGGCGGGCCTGGCAGCCAGCCCGGCGTAGGTGAAGTCCATGTAGCCGGTGTGGTTGATGGCCATCACGGCGCCGCCGTCGGCGGGCACGTTCTCGGCGCCGTTGACGGTGAAGCGCAAACCCTGCAGGGCGAAGACGCACCGGGCGAATGCGATGACTGACGAGTACACCGGCTCCATCTGCCATACCGTAGCGGCCTCAGCGCGAGCGCCGGAGGCGACGTGGCGCGTCCGTCGGTAAGAGGCCATGCTGGGTCGATGGCGCCCGTGGATCTGCAGACTCTTGACCCGGCCGGCCTGGGCCAGGCCTTGGAGCAGGCGGGTTACCTGCCCGACGAGGGGCTGAGCACCGCGGCGTTTCTGGCGCTGCGCATGCACCGGCCGCTGTTCCTGGAGGGCGATGCCGGCGTCGGCAAGACCAGCCTGGCGCACGCGCTCGCCGAGGTGCTCGGCGCCGAGCTGGTCCGGCTGCAGTGCTACGAGGGCATCGACGCCTCGCAGGCGCTCTATGACTGGGACTTTCCGCGCCAGGTGCTGCACCTGCGGGCGGCCGAGGCCGCCGCCGGAGCGGGCGCGGCCGGCAGTGACGGCCACCGCGACGCCGAGGAGCTCGAGCGCTCGCTCTATGACCGGCGGTTCCTGATCGCCCGGCCGATCCTGCGCGCGCTGGAGCACCACCCGTCGGTGCTGCTGATCGACGAGATCGACCGGGCCGACGACGAGTTCGAGGCGTTCCTGCTGGAGGTGCTCGCCGACAACGCGGTCACCATCCCCGAGCTCGGCACGATCCGCGCCGAGGTGCCGCCCCTGGTCGTGCTCACCTCGAACCGGACCCGCGAGGTGCACGACGCGCTGAAGCGGCGCTGCCTCTACCACTGGGTGGCGCACCCGTCCTACGAGCGCGAGGTGGCGATCCTGCGCCGCCGGCTGCCCGAGGTCAGCGAGCGGCTGGCCCGAGAGGTCGCCGCGGCCGTGCGCCGGATGCGCGAAGCCGACCTGCTCAAGCCGCCTGGCGTCGCCGAGTCGATCGACTGGGCGCAGGCGCTGCACCTGCTGGGCGCCGACGCGCTGGACGCCGACCTGGCCGCCGCGACCCTGGGCGCGGTGCTGAAGTACCAGGAGGACGCGGTGCGGATCCGCGAGACCGTGCTGGCGGAGCTGACCGGATGAGCGGACCTGCCCGGGCCGGCGCCGCCGGCTCGACGACTCTCACGGCCAAGGCCCTGACCGAGCCGCGGCGGGACTTCACCGATGTGGTGCTGGGCTTTGCCCGGACGCTGCGGCACGCCGGCGTGCCGGCCGGCCCGGACCGGGTGCAGGCCATGCTGGGCGCGCTGGGGCACCTGCAGGTGCTGGACCCGACGCAGGTGTACTGGGCTGGCCGGCTGACGCTGTGCGCCGACCCCGAGGACCTCGACCGCTATGACGCGGCCTTCGCGCTGTACTTCGGCGGCCGGCGCAGGCAGGGCGCCAGGGCCGCCGCCGACCCGCCGCCGGTGCTGGCGCCGGCGCCCTTCGAGCCCGATCAGGGTAGTGAGCAGCAGGACTCCGACGACAGCCCCAGCTTCGCGGTGCACGCCAGCCGGCATGAGCTGCTGCGGCACAAGGACGTCACGACGCTCAGCGCGACCGAGCGCGAGCAACTGCGACGGCTGTTCGCGTTGCTGGCGCCGCGGGCCTCGGGCCGGCGGTCGTTGCGCTACGTCCGGGCCCACCGCGGCCGGGTGGACCTTGACCGCTCGGTGCGTCAGATGTTGCGCGACGGCGGCGAGCCCACCGAGCTGATCCGCCAGCGCCGCCGGCGCAAGCCGCGACGGCTGGTCCTGCTGATCGACGTCAGCGGTTCGATGTCGCCCTACGCCGACTGGCTGCTGCGCTTCGCTCACGCCGCCACCAGGCGCGCGCCGCTGAGCACCGAGGTGTTCACCGTCGGCACCCGGCTGACCAGGGTGACCCGTGAGCTGCGGCTGCGCGATCCGGACCGGGCGCTGGCCGCCGCCGGACGGGCCGTTCCGGACTGGCGGGGCGGCACCCGGCTCGGTGACGCCTTAAAGGCGTTCTCCGACCGCTGGGGTCAGCGCGGGGTGGCTCGCGGCGCGGTGGTGGTGCTGTGCTCGGACGGCTGGGAACGCGGTGACCCGGCCGAGTTGGGCAACCAGCTGGCCCGCTTGGCCCGGCTGGCGCACGCGGTGGTGTGGGTCAACCCGCACAAGGGCAAGGACGGTTTCGCACCGGTCACCGGCGGGATGGTGGCGGCCCTGCCGCACCTCGACGCGCTGGTGGCCGGGCACAGTTTCGCGGCACTGGAGGAACTGGTCGAGGTGATCGCCAATGCGTGACGTGCTGGACCAACTGCAGGACTGGTGGGCCCGGGGCGCTGAGGTGGGACTGGCCACCGTGGTCTCGACCTGGAGCTCGGCGCCGCGGCAACCGGGCGCCTCGATGCTGGTCGGGCCGGACGGCAGCGCGGCCGGCAGCGTGTCCGGCGGCTGCGTCGAGGGCGCGGTGTACGAGCTGGCCACCGAGGTCCGCGACGGGCGCGAGCCGGTGCTGCAGCGTTACGGGGTCAGTGACTCCGACGCGTTCGCGGTCGGGTTGACCTGCGGCGGCGTCATCGACATCTTCCTCGAGCGGGTCGGCCCGGCCAGCTTTCCGGAGTTCGGCGCGGTCGCCGAGGACATCCGGGCCGGCCGGCCCGTGGCGGTGGCCACCGTGGTCGAGGCGCCGGCGGACCTGCTCGGCCGGCGGTTGGTGATCCGGCCGGCCGCCTCGTCGGGCGGCGCGGCGGGCGGCGCGGGCGGCGTGGCGGGCGGCGCGGGCGGCGTGACGGGCGGCGTGGCGGGCGGTGGCGTCGCGGGCGGCGTGGCGGGCGTCTCGGTGGCGGGTGACCTGATGGCCGACGGCTCGCAGCGGCTGATCGACGCGATCCGCGACGACGCGCTGGGCCTGCTCGTCCAGGGCCGGACCGGGGTGCTGCGCTACGGCCACGACGGCGAGCGCCGGGTGGACGACATCGCCGTCTTCGTCGCCGCCTACGCGCCGAGGCCCCGGATGATCGTCTTCGGCGCGATCGACTTCGCCTCGGCGGTCGCCAGGATCGGCTCGTTCCTGGGGTACCGGGTGACCGTCTGCGACGCCCGTCCGATCTTCGCGACCCGGCGGCGCTTTCCCGACGCCGACGAGGTGATCGTGGAGTGGCCGCACCGCTACCTGGCCTCCACCGAGGTGGATGAGCGGACGGTGGTCTGCCTGCTCACCCACGACCCGAAGTTCGACGTGCCGCTGCTGGAACTTGCCCTGCGGCTGCCGCTGGCCTACATCGGCGCGATGGGGTCGCGGCGGATCAACGACGACCGGCTGCGGCGGCTGCGCGAGCTGGGCCTGACCGAGACCGAGCTGGCCCGGCTTCGGGCGCCGATCGGCCTGGACATCGGCGCCCGCACGCCGGAGGAGACAGCCGTCTCGGTGGCCGCGGAGATCATCGCGGCGCGTTGGGGGGGCTCGGGGCAGCCGTTGCGGAGCTCCGACGGGCCGATCCACGCCGCCGTCGCCCAGCAGCTCGCGCGGTGAGGAACCGGGCGATCTCGAGGGTTGCGGTATTGCGGATTTAGGGATTGTCTGGATTCAGGGATTGTCTGATGGTGCTTGTCCAGTGCGAGTTGGAGGTCTTATGACCAGGGTCAATGTGAAAGTCGACGGGACGGCCTATTCCGACGAGGTGGAGCCGAGGCTGCTGCTGGTGCACTACCTACGGGACCAGCTGGGCAAGGTCGGCACGGTGGTCGGCTGCGACACCAGCAACTGCGGCTCCTGCACCGTGCTGCTCGACGGTCTGAGCGTGAAGAGCTGCTCGGTGCTCGCGGTGCAGGCCGACGGCGCCAGTGTCACCACGGTCGAGGGCCTGGCCGGCGCCGACGGCACGTTGCACCCCGTGCAGCAGGCGTTTCATGACTCGCACGCCCTGCAGTGCGGCTTCTGCACCCCCGGCATGATGCTGGCCGCCTGCGACCTGCTGCGGGACAACCCGAACCCGTCCGAGGACGAGGTTCGCGAGGGCATCGAAGGCAACCTCTGCCGGTGCACCGGTTACCAGAACATCGTGACCGCCGTGCAGGCCGCCGGCGCGGCGATGACGGCCGCGGCCGCCAGCGCGGCAGCCGAATCTGTCGTCTCCGATTCAATCGCGTCCGTCTCGGCAGTGGAGGCCTCGGCATGACCACGATCGAAGACCGCCCTGATGTCGCCGCGGGCGGGGTTCCGCCTGAGATCGGCCAGCCACGCAAACGCAAGGAAGACGCGCACCTGATCACCGGTCGGACCACCTGGACCGACAACATGACGCTGCCGGGGATGGTGCACATCGCGATCCTGCGCAGCCCGATGGCCCATGCCCGGATCACCGCGGTCGACGTCTCGGCGGCGCTCAGCCGACCGGGCGTGCTAGCCGCCTACAGCGGCCGGGACTTCACCGAGCTCCAGGGCAGCATCCCGTGCGTCTGGCCGGTCACCCCGGAGATGGTCAACCCCGGCCACCCGAGCCTGGCGGTCGACCAGGTCAACCACGTCGGCGAGGCGGTGGCCGTCGTGGTCGCCCGCGACAAGGCCTCGGCCCAGGACGCGCTGGAAGCCATCGACGTCGACTACGAGCAGCTGCCGGTGGTGCTCGACATGGAGCAGGCGCTGGCGCCGGACGCCGCGCTGGTGCACGGCCACACCGAGTCCAACCGCTCCTTCACCTGGATCTTCGAGTCCGGCGCGGCCGGCACCGGCGCGCCGATCGATGAGGTGCTCGGCCAGGCGGAGGTGACCGTCAGCCGGCGGTTCCTGCAGCAGCGGCTGATCCCGGCCTTCATGGAACCCCGCTCCACGGTGGTGCAGCCCAACGGCGACGGCTTCACGATGTGGTCCTCGACCCAGGTGCCGCACATCCTGCGCACCATGCTGGCCCTGACCCTCAATGTGCCCGAGCACAAGGTCCGGGTGATCGCCCCCGATGTCGGCGGCGGCTTCGGCGGCAAGCTGCAGGTGACGCCTGAAGAGGTGATCACCGCGCTGGTGGCCCGCAAGCTCGGCAAGCCGGCCAAGTACACCGAGTCCCGCTCGGAGTCGCTGATGAGCGGCCACCACGGTCGCGCCCAGATCCAGGACATCACCATCACCGCCCGCCGTGACGGCGCCGTGACGGGGCTCGACGTTCACCTCTACGCCGACATGGGCGCCTACCTGCGGCTGGTCTCCCCCGGCGTCCCGGTGCTCGGTGCGTTCATGTTCAACAGCATCTACAAGTTCGAGGCCTACCGCTTCGTCTGCGAAGGGGTGTTCACCAACAAGACCCCGACCGACGCCTACCGGGGCGCGGGCCGGCCGGAAGCGACCTTCGCCATCGAGCGGATCATGGACGAGCTGGCCACCGAGCTCGGCATGGACCGGATGGAGCTGCGCCGCAAGAACTGGATCAGGCACGAGGAGTTCCCGTTCACCACGGTCGCCGGGATGACTTATGACAGCGGCAACTACGAGGCCGCCACCGACCGGGCGCTGGAGCTGATCGGCTGGGACGAGCTGGTGGCCGAGCAGGCCGAGCGGCGGGCGGCTAAGGACCCGGTGCAACTGGGGCTGGGCATCTCGACCTTCACCGAGATGTGCGGGCTGGCGCCCTCGCGGGTGCTCGGCTCATTGCGATACGCCGCCGGCGGCTGGGAGAACGCCTCGATCAGGGTGCTGGCCACTGGCAAGGTCGAGGTGGTCACCGGCGTCAGCCCGCACGGGCAGGGGCACGAGACCGCCTGGAGCCAGATCGTGGCAGACCAGTTGGGAGTGCCGTTCTCCGACGTCGAGGTGCTCCACGGCGACACCCAGTCCTCGCCCAAAGGCCTGGACACCTATGGCTCACGCTCGCTGGTGGTAGGCGGGATCGCGGTGGTGAACGCGGCCGAGAAGGTGGTCGCCAAGGCCCGCCGGATCGCCGCGCACATGCTCGAGGCCAGCGAGGACGACCTGGAGTTCGCCGGCGGCGCCTTCTCGGTGCGCGGGGCGCCCGGCAACAGCAAGACCATGTCCGAGATCGCCTTCGCCGCCTTTGCCGCGCACGACCTGCCCGACGGCATGGAGCCCAGCCTGGACGCCGACGCCACCTTCGACCCGGAGAACTTCTCCTTCCCGCACGGCACCCACCTGTGCGCGGTGGAGGTCGACACCGAGACCGGGTTCTCCACGATCCGCAAGTACGTCTGCGTCGATGACATCGGCACAGTGATCAACCCGCTGATCGTGGACGGCCAGGTGCACGGCGGTCTGGCGCAGGGCATCGCGCAGGCCCTCTACGAGGAAGCGGTCTATGACGACGAGGGAAACCTGACCACCGGCTCCTTCGTCGACTACCTGCTCCCCTCGGCGGCCGACCTGCCCAGCTTCACCACCGACCGGACGGTCAGCCGGGCGACGAGCAATCCGTTGGGCGTCAAGGGGGTCGGCGAGGCCGGCACCATCGCCTCGACCCCGTCGATCGTCAACGCGATCGTCGACGCGCTGCGACCCTGGGGCGTCACCGACGTGCAGATGCCGTGCACGCCCGAACGGGTGTGGCGGGCGATCTCCCAGGGCGCGGAGAAGTCCGACCGCGATCCGGGCGGCACCGTCTCGTGGGGCGGCGCCAGCACCTCTTCTTCCGACGGTTCGACCGCGGCCGAAGGAGACCAGCTGTGATCCCCGCGTCGTTCGACTACATCAAGCCGTCTTCGATCGAAGAGGCGGTCCAGGCCTACGCCGCGGCGGGCGAGGACGCCAAGATCCTGGCGGGCGGGCAGTCCCTGCTGCCGATCCTGCGACTGCGGCTTGCCTATCCGGAATTGGTGATCGACCTCGGCGGCATCGCCGAGCTGAGCGGTGTCACCGACGACGGCGACGGCATCGTGATCGGGGCGATGACCACCCACGCCGACATCATCGCCGACGAGCTGGTCACGCGGCACGCGCCGCTGATCGCCCAGGCCACCGAGACGGTCGCCGACCGGCAGGTCCGCCATCGCGGCACCTTCGGCGGCTCCCTGGCGCACGCCGACCCGGCCGGTGACCTGCCAGCCGTGGCGCTGGCCCTGGACGCCGAGCTGCGGGTGCACGGCCCGAACGGTCAGCGCTCGATCGCAGCTCAGGACTTCTTTCTCGACTACCTGACCACCGCGATGGAGCCGGGCGAGATCCTGACCGCGATCCGGGTGCCCAAGCTGGGCGAAGGCTGGTCCACCCATTACGAGAAGGTCAACCGGGTGGCCCAGGCCTGGTCGATCGTGGCGGTCGCGGCGGCGGTGCGCCGCTCCGACGGCGCCATCGCCGAGGCCAGGATCGGCCTGACCAACATGGGCGCGACTCCGCTGCGCGCCTCGGCCACCGAGCAGGCGCTGGCCGGGGCGCCGGCCACCGCAGAGTCGGTGGCCAGTGCCAGCGCCTCGGCCGCCGAGGGCACTTCCGCGCCGAGCGACCTGTCGGCGAAGGCGGATTACCGGGAGCACCTGGTCACCGTGCTCACCAGGCGCGCCGTGCTGCACGCGGCCGGAATCTGAGCGACCGGCATGCGACTCACCCACGACTTCACCGTGCCGGCCGACATCGACCGAGCCTGGGAGGTGCTGCTCGACATCGAGCTGATCGCGCCGTGCATGCCGGGCGCCGCTCTTGAGACCGTGGACGGCGATGACTTCACCGGCACGGTCAAGGTGCGGCTGGGCCCGATCGGCCTCACCTACAAGGGGAAGGCCAGCTTCATCGAGAAGGACGCCGCCGGACGCCGCGCGGTGATCGACGCCCAGGGCAAGGACGCGCGCGGAAACGGCACCGCCAAGGCCATCATCACCGCGACATTGACATCGCAGGGCAGCGGCACCGCGGTGAACGTCGTCACCGACCTCAACATCACCGGCAAGCCCGCCCAGTTCGGCCGGGGCGTGATGGTGGATGTGGGCAACAAGCTGATCGGGCAGTTCGCTGACTGCCTGGCCGGCAAGCTGTCCGAGCCTGCCGCCGGCGCGCTACCCGAGCCGGCTACCGGCGCGCTGTCCGAACCTGCCACCGGCGCGCTGCCAGAGCCGGCCGCCGGCCCGCTTGACCCCGGTGAGCTTGACGCCACCGAACTTGAGATCGCAGAGCAGCAGCTCGGCGCGGTGGAATTCGACAACGTGGAGCGGCTCGGCATCGACGAGCCGGGCATCGCCGAGACGGGTCTCGCCGAGCTGCGGACAGCCCCGTCCGTGATGCCTGACTCCGCGGTCGCCGGGCCGGGCCTGGCCTCGGCATCGGCGGATGGGCAGGACCAGGCCATCGAGCCGGCAGCTGCCGCCGAGGCCGCTCCGCCGGCTCAGCGGCTCAGCGACGCCGCCGCCGCCGCGAAGCCGACCGGCAGGCCGGTCCGACCGGACACTGGTCCCACGCTGGCTCAGCCCCCCGCGCATCGGCCGGCGGTCGCCGACGTCGAGCCGATCGACCTGCTCGGCTCGGCAGGGCCGGCCATCGCCAAGCGGCTGGCGCCGGTGGCGGCCGGCGCGCTGCTGCTGGCGCTGCTGTTCCTGCTGCGCCGCCATCGCCGCACGGCTTCTCGCTCAGCGCAGCGGCAGGCTGCAGCCGAGCGGCGGGCAGCCGTCCAACGATGGGCTGCGGTCGACCGGCGGGGCTCAGCCGAACGGCGGGCCGCAGCCGAACGGCGCGGCTCAGTCGAACAGCGTCAATTGGACCGCCACGTTCTGTGGCTGGGCCGGGTGCTTGGCCAGCCTGCCAAACCGGCGCCCGGCCGGTCGGCCGTGCTCGGCCGCCCGCGCAGGTCCCGCAGACGGGGCGACTGAGCCGACCGGGCGCCGGGGTGACCCGGCGGGGTGGCTGAAGCCGGCGGTCGCCGACGACCACGCATGCTCGACCGGGCGCTCCGGCGGGTCCTGGTAGGCCAGGAACTGCAGGGCAGCCGGCGTCGTCCAGGTCAGCTCGTGGGCTTGAAAGGCAGCGGCCACCGCAGCGGGGTCCAGCGGCAACATGCCCGGGCCCCCGCCGCCGACGGTCACGCCCAGCTCGACATCGCTGTGCATTCGCATCACCTGGCAGTTCAACTCCCAGGCCGCCCGCGCCTCGGGTTGGGCGAGCCGCTTCGCCGCAGCGCCCCCCACCGCGGCTATCACCTGCGATCCACCGGCTGCCAGGTCATCGAACACGGCCGCGGCGCTGCCCAGCGTGGACAGCAGCTTGGCTGCTGTCTTGGGGCCGATGCCGCGAACGCCCGGCAAGTTGTCTGAGGGGTCACCCCGCAGTGCCGCGTAGTCGCAGTACTGCTCAGGACGGATGCCGAGCATGGTGACCAGCAGATCAGGAGTCAACAGCGGCGAGGCGTCCACCCCGCCGTTGATGATGCGCAGCACTCGGGTGTGCTCGTCGATCAGAGCGAAGGAGTCCCGGTCAGAGGTCATGATGACGGTTCGGGCGCCCACCTGCGGGGCGAACCGGGCAGCCGAGGCCAGCACGTCGTCGGCCTCCAGCCCCGGTGGCACCACCACCGCCACACCCATGGTCCTCAGCACGTCAGCGGCGCTGTGCAGCTGGGAGACCAGGGTGTGCAGCTTCTCGGTGCGGCCGGCCTTGTACTGGGGCCATCGGTCACGGCGGGAACTGGCGGCCGGGTCGTCGAAGCCGACCACGATGGCTGCGGGGCAGATTCGCTCGGCGGCTGCCACCAGCTGAGTCAGCAACCCCCGGATCGCCCACAGCGGCCTGCCGTCGGCCGAGCGCAGTCCGGTGCCGGCCTGGGCGTGGAAGCTGCGGTGGACGAGTGAGTTGCCGTCGACGGCCAGCAGCACCGGAAAATCCTGCACGGGCACCACTGTAAACGGCTCCGGCCCGAGTTCGGCACTGCGACGACGCCGCGGGCGCGCCCGGCCCACCGTAGGGTGGCAGCACCGCCAGGTGGCTGGCGGCATACGACGGCTGCTACGCGGCGTCCGGTCTTCGAGCGGCGTGGCCTGGAAAGCGACGAGGTGTCTGCATGCGGCTTGGAGTACCTGGACCGCGGGATCTGCTGCGGCTGGCCGAGGGCGGCTACGAGGCGATCGAGCAGGCCATCGCTCTGGTGCCTCGGGTCATCACGCTGCTCGGCCAGATCGAGGCCGTGGTGGCCAAGGTGAACGGCGTGATGACCGAGGTCGACAAGACCCAGCGGCAGGCCAGCCGGATCATCGAGCGGACTGACCGGCTGATGGCGCGCACGGAACTGGTCATGGACCGAACCGAGGCTCTGATCGAGCGGACCGGCGCGGTCATGGACAGCACCGAACCCCTCATCCAACGCACCGGCGTGGTGCTCGACAGCACCGAACCCCTCATCCACCGCACCGGCGCCGTCCTCGACAGCACCGAACCCCTGATCCAACGCACCGGCGCCGTCCTCGACAGCACCGAACCCCTCATCCAACGCACCGGCGTGGTGCTCGATGGCACCGAACCCCTCATCCAACGCACCGGCATGGTGCTCGATGGCACCGAACCCCTCATCCAACGCACCGGCGTGGTGCTCGACGGCACCGATCCCATGATGGAGCGGACCGGCGAGCTGATGAGCCGCGCCGACGAGCTGCTGAAGCTGTTCGAGCCGTCCCTGCGCCAGCTGGAGCCCGTTCTGGACAAGCTGGCCGAGTCCACCAGCCCGGCAGAGGTCACTGCGGCCATCAGGCTCATCGACACGCTGCCCGAACTGGTCGAGGCGATGGAGATCGACGTCCTTCCGATTATGAAGACCCTGGGCACGGTGGCACCGGACCTTCGAGACCTGCTCGACACCAGCAAGGAGCTCAACGAGATTCTCGGCTCGCTGCCCGGGCTGGGCCGGATCAAGAGGCGGGTCGAGGAGCGCCAGGAGATCGAGGACCACGAGCGGCTGGCCAAGGATGACCCGCCCCGGTCCCCCGACGACGTGCGCTGACCCCGGCGCCCTGAGCCGGACACCGTGATCATTGCCAGAGGCTCAACCCCACCTGGTTAGCTGGAGACCGGCCATGGAGTCCACCCTGCGCGCAGCGAGTCCTGGTCGATGCCTTCGTGCTGAGAAGCTTGCGCCGATTACCGGGCAGGCATGCACTCGTCGAGGGAGCGCTCGATGATCTCCGCCAGCGCGCGCAGACCCTCGCCTTGCCAGATCGAGTAGTGGTCGCCGGGCACGGTGTGCTCGACCCAGTCGGCCGCCAAGCCGGACCAATCCATCTCTTCCGGCGATGACTCGGCGGCGCGGATTGTGATCATCGGTCCCGGATAAGACCCGGTGGGGCTGTAGCGGTGGAGCGCGCAGACATTAGCTCGGAACACCGCAAACCGGTGCGCTAGCGTCTCAATGTCTAGGTGGTCAGAGATCAGGCCCGCGTCGATCAACGCGCCGAAGGTGTGCTCGATCGACACCTCCTCAGGCTGGTCGGCAAGTGCTCGATCCAACTCCAGTTGGGATTCCAACGGTGGAGCCCCGGTCAGGTCGCTGACAAACCTCCGCAACATAGAACGTCGTCCGGGAGGCTCACCTGGCGCCGGCACCCCGGTGTCCACGGCGATCAATGCCACCGCAGGCGTTCCTGCGGCCAGCAAGCGTGACGCCATGTCGTACGCGATCACCCCACCCAGGGACCAACCGAGCAGCCCTATCGGTTCGCCGGGCCGGTCTTGCGCGATAGCCCGAAGGTAGAGCGCGGAGAGGTCTGCCACGTCTGTGAGCGGCTCTTCGCTGTCGTCATCGAATCCGGGCGCTTCCAACCCGTACAACGGCCGTTCAGCGTCCAGTAACGGCAACAGGGGGAGATAGGAATAAGCCGAGCCCGAAGCCGAATGCACGCAGTACAAGGGGGTAAGGCTGCCGGTGGGCTGGAGCGGCACGAGTGGTTCAAGCACCGTTGGCCTCCGTTCCCCGCTTTCCAGCGGCCTCGAGCAGCTCCTCCACGGCCGAGGCCACACCGCGAACCGTCGGGATGCCGAATAGCTTGCGCACCGTGAATTTGATCCCGAATCTCTTGTTCAGCCGGCTGACCAGTTGCATCGCCAGCAATGAGTTGCCACCGCTGTCGAAGAAATCACTCTCCACGCTCAAGTGGTCACTGACCAGGACCTCGGCGAAGATGTCAGCAACGGCCTGCTCGGTCGGGGTGGCCGGAGTGATGAACTCCTCGACCACCTCGGCTGGCACGGGGTCTGGCAGCGCCGCTCGGTTGACCTTGCGGGCGGTGGTCAAGGGCATCTGGTCCAGCACGACCCAGGCGCTGGGCACCATATACGCCGGCAACCGGTCGAGCAGATGCCTCTTCAACTCGTCGGTCACCCGTGGCGCGCCATCGACGATGGTGACATACCCGACCAGTTGAGGCTCGCCGCGCCGGTCTTTTCTCAGCGCGACCGCCGCCATTGTCACATCCCGATGCCCCGACAGCGCGGTTTCGATCTCCTCCAACTCGATGCGCAGGCCGCGTAACTTGACCTGACCGTCTAACCGACCATGGAACTCCAGTTGGTACTCCTGGTTCCAGGACACCATGTCGCCGCTGCGGTAAATACGGCTGCCGGGCAGGAACGGATCCTCGGTGAACAGGGCGGCGGTGATCTCTGGAAGTTTGAGGTAGCCGCGCGCAAGCCCTTCCACGCCACCGATCAGCAGTTCACCCGGCACCCCCCTCGGGAGCAGATTGCCCCACCGGTCCACGACGTACATTCGACGATCAGGGAACGGTTTACCGATCGGCGGCGGGGTGTGGCAGGGCACGTGCGGGCATTCGTAGGAGGTGCATCCGACTGCCGCCTCGGTGGGCCCGTACACGTTGATCATGCGGCGGCCGGCCTGGTTCCACTTATTCACCATCTCGGCGGGCACGGCCTCACCGCCGGCCATGATCTTGCGAAGATCGGGATAAGGGCCTGACTCGACAAGGGAGAGCATCGCCGGTGACATGCAGATGTAGCTGGTGCGCTGGCTGCGAATCAGGGCGGCCAAGGCGTCCGGCGAGGTGCCAGCTTCCCGGTCCACCAGCACTAACGTGGAGCCGGAGCACAACCCCGCGAAGATTTCCCCCTGCGACATGTCGAACGACAGCGCGGCCAGTTGCAACATCCTGTCCGAGGGCACGAGGTCGAAGAGTCGTCGATAGGACTCGGTGAACGACACGAGCGCACGGTGATCGATCAGCACGCCCTTGGGCTGCCCGGTCGACCCTGAGGTGTAAAGCACGTAGGCCAAGGAGTCGCGATCGGCCCACTCGGCAAGTGGTTCCTCCGGCGGTGTCGCCGACTCGATGGCGGCCCACTCGCTGTCCAGTTCGATGATTCGCCGCGCGTCAGACTCAGGCAACCGCTCGCGCAGTCGGGATTGTGTCAGCACTAGCGGCGTCGCAGTGTCGCCAAGCATGTACTCCAGGCGGCTGGTCGGATTAGTGGGGTCAAGAACCGCATAGGCAGCGCCAGCCTTCAGCACGCCGAGCAGCGCCACCAGCGCGTCCAGGTCTCGCTCCATGGCCACAGCCACGATCTGCTCATGACCGATGTCATTGGCTCGCAGATAGCGGGCAAGCACGCCGGCCTTGCGGTCCAACTCGGCGTAAGTCAATTCCTGGTCCTCGAACACAGCAGCCAGGTGATCAGGTTGCGCCGCGGCCACGCGGGCGACCATCGCGTGCACCGGCTCCGGGCCGTAGCTGAGCTCCTCGCCACGGCCAGCCGTCAGGATCTCGTCTCGCTCGGAGTCACTCAACAGCGGCAAATCCGAGACACGTCGGCCAGGGTCTGCGCACGCAGCGGTGAGCAATCGCACCAGATGATTGGCGAATGCCTGGACTCGCCAGGGGTCGAAAAGATCCACTGAGTACTCCAGGTTCAGCAAGAGCCCCTCGTCCCGCTGGATGAAGTTCAAAGTGAGGTCGAACCGAGACACCGGACTCGCCGCAGCCACGGGCTCGGCCTGCACTCCGGGAAGAGGGAGATCGCTGGCGGACACCCGCTGGTCAAGCAATTGCATCGCTACCACGAATAGTGGATTGCGCCCGAGGTGACGCACCGGCTGGACCCGGTTGACCACCAACTCGAAGGGGACGTCTTCGTTGTCGTAGGCATCCGCCATGTTATCGGCGACCTGGTCCAGTAGGTCGGCGAAACTGGGGTCGTCAGCCAGGTCGGTTCGCAGTACCACCATATTGGTGAAGTAGCCGATGAGCTGCTCCAGTTCCGGGTCAGTCCGGCCAAGCGTTGTGAGCCCGAACGCGATGTCGTCCTGACCGGTGTACCTGGCCAGCACAGCGGCCAGCCCGGCGGACAGCACCATGCTCAGTGACACGCCTGCCTGCTGGGCCAGGCCGCGAGCGGCTGACAGCAGATCAGCGGGCAGCTCCACCGACAGCAGGTTCCCGGCGAAACTTTGCTCGGCTCCTCGAGCTCGATCGGCCGGTAGCTCCAGCAGTGGCAGCGCGGCCAGACGCTTGTGCCAGTAGTCCAGTTGGGAGTCCAGCTCACCAGCGGCCAATTGTTCACGCTGACGCCTGACGTAGTCGCCGTATTGAAGCTTTGACGGCTCAGGCAATGCCTGAGGCTGCCCAGCTTGCAGCGCGGCGTACGTGGCTGCCAGCTCAGCGTTCAGCAGGTCCGCCGACCACCCGTCAATGATGATGTGGTGATAAACCTGGCTGAAGATGTGCTCAGTCGGAGCGAGTCGAATCAGCGTGTACCGGTGCAGCGGCCCGGTGTCAAGCTGAAACGGCGTTCCGATGCTCTTGGCAAGGGCATCGGACACAGCGGCCTCGCGCTTTTCAGCGCCAAGCTCGCTCAGATCCACGAGTGTCAATTCGACCTCGGCAGGTGGGCTGACCACTAGATAAGGCGCGCCGTCTGCCTCATGAACGGTACCGCGCAAGACCTCGTGCCGGCCTACGACGCTGGTCAGGCTGGTTCGCAACAGGGCGAGGTCTAACGCGCCGGTCAACCGGTGAGTGATCAACACGTTGTAAGTCGCCCTCTCGGGCGCCAAGCTATTGACAAACCACAACTGTTCCTGATTGAAGGACAAGGGGATCCGCGCTTCACCGGACTCTTGGATCTGGTTCACACTCGCACTCCAACTCGCTAGGAACGGTCCTGATGCTCGGGAGTCGTTGACACCTACTCCGACTGGGAGGCGGGGCCTGGTTCCCAGCTGGGATCAACGAGCCGGCTCAAGAGCCTAGCAAGCCAGCGCGCTCGCCGCGGCATGGCATCGATCAGCACGAATTCGGCCGGCCCGTGCGCGCCTGCGCCCTCGGCGCCCACACCATCCAAGGTCGCCAGGCCGAGGGCTGCAAGCAAGTTGGCATCGCTGACTCCCCCAACCGACATCTCGCCGACCTGCCAGCCCTCCGCCGCCGCGCATGCGCGAGCAAGCTCGACCATCTGGGCTGTGGCCACGCTGCGCGCCATCGGCTGCCGATGGATTCCACCTGTGATCGCGATCTGCGCGTCAGGCTGGCGCGGTGAGCGTGCCCTGATGGCTTCGTCGACTCGTTTGCCGGCCTCGACAGTCCAGAACCGGCTTTCCACCGCCGCGACGGCGTGCTCGGCTACCACGTTGGGACTGGTGCCGCCATGGATCGTCCCGATGTTCACCGTGGTGCCGTGGTCAAGACCGGTCAACTCAGCGAGTTCGCCGAGTTGAGCGGCCAACTCGACGATGGCATTGACGCCTTTGGCGAAATCCAGACCGGGGTGAGCCGACACGCCGGTGACTTTCACCTCGTACATGCCGATCCCCTTGCGGGAAGTCTTCATGGCGCCGCCGGGACCGCTTGGCTCGAGTACGAGAGCGCAACCCGCGCGACCCGCTTCGGCCGTTAGAAATGGCTCCGAGCCGGGGCTGCCCAGTTCTTCGTCTGCGTTGAGCAGCACGGTCAAGTCTGGCTGGGGCACGCTGGAGACGAGCTGTCGCAGCGCGTGGACCAGTTGCACCAGACCGGCCTTCATGTCGAATACGCCAGGTCCGTATGCGCATCCGTCTCGAACTGTGAACGGCCTGCGGGCGAGTTCTCCGAGCGGGAAAACGGTGTCCACATGACCGATGACGAGAACCGGCCGCTGCTGAGGCCCCCATCGCGCGATCAAGACAGGGCGGCCATCCGCTGCGGTGTGCTGCTCGACACGTGCGCCTAGGGCAGCGAACTCCGAGCCGAGCACTTCCTGCACGTGCAGGCATCCGGCCGAATGGTCAGAAGGCGACTCGATCGAAACAAGCCGTTCAAGCAGTTCTATCACGTGTCACCCTTGGCCTTTCCACGCCAGCTGGTAGAGATCACAGAGTTCCGCTTGGCTGAATTCCCGTCTGGTGTTGCGCAGCACTGGTCGATATTCGATGGCCAACGCGGCCAGCCGGGCCAAGTCCGCATACGGCACGCCGTAGTCGGCCAGCGAGGCGGTCACACCCAACTGGACGCGCATTGCGGTGTACGAAGCGGCGAGGTCGGAGGCGCCGGTGTCCGGAGTCAGCAGCCGACCCAACTCTGCATACCGAACCGGAGCGGCGTGAGCGACAGCCCGTAGCGCTGCCGGCGCCACCAGCGCGTTGGCCCGCCCGTGGGAAAGCTGGTACTCGCTGGTCAGCGGGTAGCCGAGCGCGTGCACCACGCCGGCGCTGGCATTGGCCATCGCGATGCCAGCGGCCAGGCAACCCGAGACCAGATCCAGGTTCGCTGCTGGATCGCCGTCGCGGATGGCCGGCACGGCCGCGGCGCCCAGGATGCCCAGGCCCATGCGGGCGCACATGTCCGTGTACGGCGACGCAGCCCGTCCTAGGTAGGCCTCGATCGCGTGCAGCATGGCGTCCAGCACCGTATCGGTGGCTACCTCAGGCGGCAGGGTGGTGAAGGTGCTCGGGTCGGCGAGCACCATCCTCGGCGCCAACCACCGACCGCTCACGGCGAACCTGCGACCGGCGCCGTCGGCGATCACCGCATGCTGGGACAGCTCCGCGCCGCTGCCCGGGGTTGTCAGCACCGCGAACACCGGTGGCCCGGGCATGGTGAACCTGCCCAGCCCTTCGTAATCGGTCAACTGGCCCGGATGCACGGCCAGGCCGGAGCATGCCTTCGCCACGTCGATGACGCTGCCGCCTCCGACCGCCACCAAGCCATCGTGCTGGTTGGCCGCATACGCGACACGGCACTGTCGCACTACGTCGATGCTCGGGTCGGGGTGCCAGACGAGCCACTCGGCCGGCTCCAAGCCGGCGCTGCGCAGCGACGTCACCACCCGCTCGGTCCAGCCAGATCCCGCTACACCTTGATCGGAGACCACCAGTGGCCGGCGGATGCCCCACGCCGCGACACACGCGCCGACCTCCTCAAGGACACCGGGACCCACGTGTAATTCGGGCGTGTCCTTGGCCGTCCATGAAGCCTTCAGTGTTGGGAGAGCCATCGCCGCACCGCCAGATTGACCTGTTCCGGACCCAGGCCATACCGGACGAGCATCTGGTCGTACTCCGCGGTCTGGGTGCAGTATTGGTCCTGGACACCGAAACTCAGCACCGGAGCTGGATGTCGGGCTAGAACGACCGATGCGACCGCGGAGCCGAGCCCTCCGATCTGACTGTGATCCTCGTAGGTGACCAGCAGGCGGCTGCGACGCGCCTCTGCCGTGATCGCGGCCTCATCCAGTGGCTTCAAGGTGTGTATGTTCAGCACCCGACAGCGAACGCCATGCTCGGCGAGAAGGTCCGCAGCCTGCAAGGCCATAGGCACGATCTGGCACCCGGTCGCCAAGATGCTCACGTCAACCGGCTCGTCACCGGTGACACCGCCGTCGCGCAGCACGACGGCCTTGCCGATGTGAAACTCGGTGGGTGAGGTGTAGACGGCCGGGGTCGGCCCCCGGCTGGCTCGCAGGTACACCGGCCCCGGGTGCGCGGCCGCGGCGAACGTGGCCAGGTAGGTCTCGTAGGCATCGGCTGGCGACAGCACTGTCATTCCCGGAAGCGCCCTGGTGATCGCGATGTCCTCGACGCACTGGTGGCTCGGGCCGGCATAACCTCCGGACAGGCCGGTGTAATAGCCTATTACCTTGACGTTGGCCTGGTTGTACGCCACGTCGATTCGCAATTGCTCGCATGCGCGCATGACGCCGAACACGGCGAAGGTGTTGACGAACGGGATCTTGCCTCCGACCGCCAGCCCAGCCGCGATCCCGACCTGGTTGGCCTCGGCGATACCCACCTGCAGGTACCTATCGGGGAACTCCTTGTCGAAGGGCACCTCCGGCATACCGAGGTCGTTTTCGACGGAGAAGATCCGGTCATCGACGCGGGCAAGCTCGAGCTGAGCGTGCCGGCAAGCGGCCCGGCTCGACAAGCCATATCTGGCGTGCCAGTCGGCGAGATCTGCCATCACAGGGTTCCCCGACGGACCGCGGCCGACAGCACCGATTCGGCGTCTTGCTCGGTCAGCGGCACCGGGTTGAGCCCGAGATGGAACTTGTCGGCCATCACCTTGGTGACCAGTTCCGGCACGTGCGCTGCGGTGACGCCCAGCTCACCCAGCGTTGGAATGGGCAAGGCGGCCACCATGTCGCGCACGGCGCGGATGGCTGCCTCACCTTGCCGGAATGCGCTGTCGGACCCGTTGGCCACGCCAAGCGCGCCGGCGAGTGCGGCGAACCTCGTCGGCAGGTGTGGCAGGTTGAACTCCATCCCGTCGGTGAGGAACAACGCGACACCGACGCCATGGTGAACGTCGAACATCGCATTCACCGCGTGCGCGAAGGCATGATCGACTGCGCCGCCGCCCTTCATGGAGATGCCGGCCGCCAGACTGCCGGTCATCATCCGATCCCGCGCATCCAGGTCGGCGCCGTCCGCGACCGCGTCGGGCAGAGCGTGGAAGATGCTCGAGACGGCATAGAGCGCCATCGCGTCGGCGAGCGGCTGGCGTTCGGAGGACACGTACGCGCCGATCGCATGGGCCAGCGCGTCGACCCCGGCGGCTGCCGTAGGACCGGCCGGCAGGGTCAGCGTCAGTTCCGGGTCGCACAGCGCCACATGCGCCGGGGTGGCCACGATGTGCATCTTGAAGGCTCGCGCGCTGTCGGTGATGATCGCGCCGGCCACCGCCTCGCTACCAGTGCCAGCAGTGGTGGGCACCAGGACCAGCGGCGGGGTGGGCATCGTGACCGCCCGTGCACCGTCCTCGAAATCGGCGATGCTGCCACCATGGGACTCGATGACGGCAGCCGATTTGGCTACGTCCAGCGCGCTGCCGCCACCGATGCCGAGCACCCCGTCGCAGTCATTGTCTCGATAAGCCTGCACCGCGGCGTCCACATGCTTTTCGGACGGGTTGGTCCGCACCTCGCTGAAGGTCACGTAGGAGATACCGGCGTGCTTGAGCGAGCTGAGCACTGGATCGACCACGCCGGCGGCCAGGACACCAGGGTCGGAGACCACCAGCACGCGCCGCACGCCGAGGTCACGGAGGGCCTCGCCGGCCCGTCGCGCCGCGCCCCGCCCGTAGCTGATCTGCGGTACCAGATGGAAGAACTCCACCTGTCGCCGCTCAGCCGACATCGCTGGCCACCTTTGTGCTGCCCATCGGCCGGCCAAATCCGCTCACGGTCCAGTCCAACACGTTCAACAGGTCGAAGACGGGCACTGGCAGGCTTGGCCGCAGCTCGTCCAGCACGGCGGGCAGCATGGTGCACTCGCAGACCAGCGCGCCGATATCCGGTTCCCGCGCCAGGAACTCCTCGATCACCTGCCGCAGGTCTTCGCGCAGCGCCTCGTGCAGTTCCTCGTCGATCTCCTTGGTCTTGAGGAACCGCAACCAAGACTCGTGCTCACCGACCCCGGCGACGCTCACCGGAAAGTCTTCACTGGACCAGCCGCAGGCATTGAAATTGCGCTCACCCACCGCGTCGACGAAGAATGTCAGCACACCCACCCGCTGGTCCGGCGCGATCATCCTGGCCACCGTCGGCACCGCGACGAGGCTGGACAGCACGACCGGCACCCGGACGGCGGACGCCACTTCGGTTTGCACCAGCGCCATCAGACCGCAGTTAGCCGTGATGACCTTGGTGCCTTCCCGCTCCAGCTCCTGCGCCGCGCTCACGTACAGCGGCAGCATGGCCTCGGCGTCAGCTTGCGTGCGCGGCGTAGACGAGCCCTCGACGACCATCCGCCGGACCGGGTATGGCCAGGTGTCCTCGCACGCCATGCAACCCGGCACGTCAGCCATCTTGCCCTGCAGCATCAAAATGCCCAATGGGGCCGAATCATTCATCGTTGCTTCCTCCGTACCTCGTCCGCGACTGCGGTCACTACACTGTCGATGTCAAGCCCGCACCGGCGCAGGTGCGCCTGGTAGGAGCAGATTTCGTGGGCGTACTCATCGGGCAGACCGAGCATCCGGACGGGCACCGGCGCCTCGGCTGCGAGCACCTCGGCGACCGTGCTGCCCAGCCCGCCGATCGTGGAATGCTCCTCGACGGTGACGATGAGACCTGTCCGGCGCGCTGAGTCGATCAGCACGGCTCGGTCTACCGGCTTGATCGAGTACAGATCCACCACCCGAGCTCTTATGCCTTGCCCCATCAGGGAGTCAGCGGCGCTCACCGCGGTCGCGACGCTGGTCAAACCAGCGGCCACAATGGTCACGTCCTCGCCCTCACGTAGCACTGTGGAGCCGCCGATGACGAAGGACGCGTTCTCGTCATACACCTGAGCAGTCGGATCGACGCCCAGCCGCAGGTAGACCGGTCCCTGCCAGCGCACGGCAGATAGCGTGAGGTGATAGGCAGCCACCGCATCAGCAGGCGCGAGCACCACCATGTTCGGCATCACGCGGGCGATGGCGATGTCCTCACCGCAATGGTGGGTGGGGCCTGAGAACCCGGCCGCGATACCAGTGAACGTGCCGGCGATCTTCACATTCGACCGGTGGTAAGCCACATCGAGGCGAACCTGTTCGCAGGCTCGCATCAGCGCGAAGCTGCCGAACGTGTTGACGAACGGAATTTTGCCTGCGGCTGCAAAACCGGCGGCCGCCCCCACCAGATTCGCTTCTGCGATGCCGAAATCGTGGTAGCGGTCCGGGTACCGCTCGGCGAACTCAATGCCACCGAAATCACCGAGATCGCCCTCGAGCGAGATGACTCGATCGTCGGTTCCGGCCGCCTCCAACTGGGCAAGCCGGCAGCCGTCTACCGCAGACAGCCCGTGTCGTTCGATCCATTCAACGCTGCCGGGCGCCGGCGTGGTGGTCACGGCGACGGTGTCGGTCATGGCAGCAGCCCGACGACGGGCTTGCCCGACATCTCCTGCAGCGCCTGCTGATACTGCTGTTGGGAGAACTTTCCGTAGTGCCAGGTGTGGGTGTTGGACGTGAAGGACAGGCCGTGGCCCTTCTCGGTCCGGGCGATCACGCAGCTAGGCTGCCCCGATGCCAACGGCACCCGGTGCAGCGCCTGGCTCAACTGGGTCACATCATGGCCGTCGACCTCGACAACCTGCCAACCGAAGCTCCGCCATTTGTCCGCCAGCGGTTCAAGCGCCATGATGTCCTCGGTCGCGCCGTCCTCCTGAAAACCGTTGCGGTCCACGATCACCACCAGGTTGTCAAGCCGGAAGTGCGCCGCTGACATAGCCGCCTCCCAGATCGAGCCTTCCTGGCATTCGCCGTCGCCGAGCACCACGAAGGTCCGACTGTCGCGGTGGTCGTGTCGGTTGGCCAAAGACATGCCGACCGCCACCGGCAGTCCATGACCCAGCGATCCGGTGGCCCACTCGACCCCTGGGATATCCCGGGACGGATGGCCAGCGAGCCGGCTGCCCGGTTGCTTGTAGCTAGCCAGCTCGGACACCGGGAAGAAGCCGCGCTCGGCCAAGACGGCGTAGAGCGCCGCCGACGAATGACCTTTGCTGTAGATCAGGCGGTCACGCTCGGCCCAGTGCGGCTCGGCCGGATTCACCTTCAGCACGTCGTCGAAGAACAACACGGTCAGGATCTCGGTCACAGACATCGAGCCGCCGACATGCGCCCCTGGACTGTTGGTAGCCAATTCGATGATGTGGTGTCGGATCCGCTGCGCCATTTCCGTCAACGGTTCCGCCGTTGTTGCAATCATGTGTCCTCCGTAGCGTGTGGTCACCACAACCGGCTAGTGGTTTCCCACGGCTCGATGTAGTCAATGGATCGCGCGTAGTCAACCAACTGATGCCGGTGCTCGATGACCTTGGTGAACGCGTCGGCGTAGGCATCGACCGACGTTGGATCTCGTAGCGACGCCATGCACAGCCGGGTGCCGACCAACAGCGTTCGCTGAATAACCGCCAAGGTATTGGGAAAGTCTTCGGAACGGTACTGAACCGGCCGGGCGTGGCCGCAAGTCCACGGGCAGCCCTTGCCATAGCCGGTCTGCTCCTGGAACAGCGTCTGACCGGGTAGCGGACGATTCTGGTAGCTGGAAACCGGCACGCCTTCGGCGGCGAGCGCGTTCTGCACGGCCTGGCGGAAGACCCCGGGCGGCAGGTCCACCTCGGCGGCCACCGGATCGAGGGTGACTCGAAAATGGTGGTAGACGTGCGTGCGGTCTGACGGTGTCACCGGCGGGAGCACGCCCGGCAGTTCGGCCAGCCGCCCCGCCAGCCGCTCCGCGCCGACCTGCACCTCCTTGGTATAGCGCTCCAGTCGGCTCAGCTGGCTGCGGGCCATTGCGGCTAGCACCGGGCCGATCCGGTAGTTGAAGCCGATGGTGTGCGCGTTGTACTCACGCTCGTTGTCCGGCCCGATCGACTCGCCGAACATCTTCACCGCATCCGCCCGATTACGCAGCTCCGGATCATTGGTGGTCAGCAGGCCGCCCTCTCCCGCGGTGGCGAGGTTCTTGCCGGCCATGATGCTGAACGCGCCGATCACACCGATCGAACCGACGGGACGGCCTCGATAGGTCGCCCCGTGGGCCTGCGCGGCGTCCTCGATCACTGCCAGCCCATGTCGATCGGCGAAAGCCATGATTGGGTCCATGTCGGCGGGCAGGCCGTGCAGGTGCACAGCGATGATCGCCTTGGTGCGCGGGGTGACCACTCGCTCCAGATCGGAGGGGTCGAGCGTGAAGGTGACCGGGTCGACATCGACAAAGATCGGGATGGCCTGATGGTGCAGCACGCAACTGGCCGAGGCGAGAAAGCTCAGCGCCGGCACGATCACCTCATCACCAGGGCCAACGCCGACCGCGGCCACCGCAGCGTGCAGGGCGGCAGTGCCGCTGTTGAGCGCGAGACAGTGCGCGACGCCGACATACTCGGCCCAGCGCTCCTCCAGCGCCCGGACCTCGGTGTTGTTGTACCAGCTCAGCCGGCCGGAACGCAGCGTGGCGACGACCGCGTCGATGTCAGTCTCGTCCACGTCGGGCCACAGCGACTCGTCCACGCCACTCGGCGCCGACTGCGGGCCGCCGAGCACGGCCAGGCCAGCGGTGCTCATCAACGCCGTCCGGCGGGCAGGATCTGCAGCTGGCGGGGGATCTTCTTGTCAGTCAGCACCTCACAGCCGGTTTCGGTGACGACGACCGTCTCGCTGAATCCGACGTGGCCGTTGAGTTCCGGCACGATCAGCGATGGAACCAGATGAAACACCATGTTGGGCCGCAACACCGTCTCATCACCGGGGTGCAGGTTCATGATGTGGCTCTCGTTCCAGCCCGGCGGATAGCAGACGCCTATGGAGTAACCGGTTTCGTGGGTGTGATCGCCGAAGCCGTGGCTGAGGATCGCCTTGCGGCACGCCTCGTCTACCGCGCCGGAGGTGACGTCGGGGCCGATGGCGTCGATCGCGTGCTGGAGCCCGTCGAGGACCGCCTCGGCGCGGCCACGCACGCTGGCCGGTGGGTCGCCGATGAACGCGGTGCGCATCATGGCCGCGCTGTAGCGCTTCACACAGCCGGAGAACTCCAGGAAGACGATGTCGCCCTCACGCAGTTCGCGGCCCTCCCAGGTGCCGTGCGGCAGCCCGGACCGCTCGCCGCTGATCACGTATGGCGGGCTGCCGGGATACTCGCTGCCGTTGTCCAGCGTGGCTCGATAGACAGCGGCGGCCACCTGATTCTCGGTGGCTCCGACCTTCGCGGTCTGCAACGCCTCGACCATTCCGGCCATGGCGGCGTCCGCGGCCGCTCGGATGTAGTCGATCTCGGCCGGTGATTTGATCAGCCGGCTGGCTTCGACCAGGCCGCTGCCATCCACCCAGGTGACCCCGGGCAGCTCAGCGACCAGTCGCCGGTAGGTCCGGATCGGGAAGAAGTAGCCACTCTCTTCGATGGACAGGGTCTTGCCGATGGCGCCGGCTGCCAGCACCGTCCGTGCGGTCACCTCGATGGGGTCTTCACCCACGTCATAATTGACGTAACGCTCCAGCCAGGACAGCCGCTCGATGTTGATCCGCTCCTCGCGGTAGGTCAGCAGCAGCGGTTCATCCTCGATGGGCACCAGCAACGTCTGGTACATGTAGTAGCCGAGTGTGGTGTAGCCGGTCAGGTAGTAGATGTTCTCGGGAATGCTGATCAGGGCGAGATCGATCCCTCGCTCGGCCATCCGCTCGCGCACCGCAGCCAGCCGCTGGCTGTACTCCGCCAGTTCGAACGGCAGATTCTCGTTCTCTCGCATAGCAATCTCCAGTCAGGACAGGATTAGGCACTTGGCAGGGAAAATTCGGTGACAGACAGCCGAGGGCCGTCCCGTCGCATGAACTGGTTGGCATGCCATTCCCAGACCCAGCCGGACCGGCGGCGTCCGCCGTAGGGTCCGACCGGCAGACGGGTCCGACGGTCTAGCCAAGTCTCGTTGAGGTAGACGTCGCCGTGACTGCGAGCCAGCCGAGCAGGCACCCAGGCCGGCCCGCCGTACACGGTGGCCGAGAGCCCGTACGGCGAGTCCTCGGCCAGCGCCACGGCCCGCTCGGCGGAGCTCACCGCGAACACCGGCAGCACCGGGCCGAACGTTTCCACCCGCATCACGTCCATGCCGTGATCGACGTCAACCAGCACAGTCGGCGCCACCATCGTCGTCGACTCCATTGCGCGGCTGGTGAGCACTCGCGCGCCAGCGGCGACTGCTTGACTCACCTGCTCACGCACCCGCGCCGCGTCAGCGGCCGCCAACGGCCCTACCCAGGTCGCCTCGTCGGCAAGGTCGCCGACCGGAAGCGCGTCAGCGGCGGTCACCAGCTCCTCCACGAAGTGGTCGTACAGGGTTTCCTCGACGTAGACGCGTTCCGGCGCCGTGCAAGCCTGGCCGGTGTTGTAGGTGCCGCTCACCGCTGCCGCCCTGGCTGCCGCGGGCACGTCCGCCCCGGCCAACACCAGGAACGGGTCCTTGCCGGGGCCCTCGAAGATCAGCTTGGTGCCGGTGCAGCGCGCGGCTTCCTCGTAGGGCAGCATCCAACTGTCCGAGCCGAACACCATCAGCACGCCGACCTCGGGATCGGCAAACGTGCCTTCGATGAAGGCCGGGCCCGGTTGGTCGTAGACCTCGATTGCCGAGCCGAACGCTTCTCGTAGGAGCTCCATGATGACGTCGGCCCAGTGCTTGCGGCGCTGGGGAAACCGCACCAGCACGCGGTTGCCGGCCAGATACGCTGAGCCTATTGTGCTGACCGGGTTGCTGAGGATCGCATTGCCCGGAAGTGCCAGCGCCACTGTGCCGACAGCCTCCCGCCCGGTGAGGGCGCGGCTCAGCCCGTCGAAGGCGGCCAGCCTGCGGGCCGCCAGGGCGATGTCGGCCCGAATGACCTGACGAGGGAACGGCAGCATGGCCAGAGCGGTCTCTTCCAGCTGCGCGGCCTGCGCGACCACGATCCTGCGTAGTTCGCGCACGGCCGACAGGCGGTCGTCCAGGCCACTCATGGTCGTGGCATCCCATCCGAGGAAAGGGCGAATCGGCGCAGCGCGACTTTGTCGAGCTTCTGTGTCGCGGTCAACGGAAGTCGGCTGATGACTTCGACGTAGCGAGGCAGCTTGAACGGGGCAAGCTGCTCAGCGCAATGAGCTAGGACGTCATCGGCGCGCACCACGTGACCGGGCATCGGCTCCAGGTATAGCTTGATCTCGATACCGTCGAGTTCGGCGGCCACTCCGATTGCCGCTGCCCTGCGCACGCCGACCCAGGACTCGGCGACCCGTTCGATCTCCGTCGGGTCGATGTTCTCGCCACGCCGCCGAATCACATCGTCTCTCCGGCGGACGAACCGGAGGTCTCCTTGGGAGTCCCTGCTCACCAGGTCGCCGGTGCGGAACCAGTCGCCGTCGAAGGCCCCCGCGGTGAGCTCCGGCTCGGCGAGGTAGCCGAGCGTCACGGCTGGATTCCTCTGGACCTGCAGTTCGCCGATTCCCGCCCCGCTCACCTCACCAGCAGGACCCACCAGCCGGACTCGGACATGCGGCAGCGGACGACCAAGAGTGCCGGGACGCCGATCTTCAAGAGAACCGCATAACGCCGTGTTGGTCTCGGTCAATCCGTAGCCCTCTAGCGTCGGCACACCGAATCTGGCGGTGAACTCAGCGGCGACTGCGGGGGTCGCCCCGGCGCCGTAGGCCAGCCGTAACCGTTGGTCACGTTCGCCCTCTGTGAACGGCTGGGCGCAGAGGACTGCCAGCATCTCGCCCAAGTGCCGGAAGACGGTCGCCTCGCTGCGAGCGGCTTGCCGCCAGAATTGCATACCACTGAACCGCGGCACCAGTTCCACACCGGCGCCTACGATCAGGGCGGTTGTCAAAAGCGACAGCCCCGCCATGTGGTGTAGCGGCAGGACGTGCATCACTACATCCTGAGGTGTCAGGCGTAGTCGGCCGGCCATATGCTCGGCAGGAAGCACGAAACTATGGTGGGACAGCAGGCAACCCTTAGGCCTTCCGGTGGAACCGGAGGTGTAAAGGACGGCGGCGGGCAGCGCCAGCTCAGCCTGTGCCGGCATAGCGGCTTGCTCGCCCTTGGCGACAGCGGCGTCGAACTCCGCGTCCACCCGGAGGATCGGTTGACTACAGGCAGGCGCAGTCCGGCCGGCAGGTAACACCAGCAACACTGGCTGCGCATGCTCTACCAGGGCAGCAAGTTCCCAGTCGGTCAGCCGTGGGTCGAGCGGGATCAGCGCCGCGCCGAGCGCAGTCACCGCGAACCACAGGTACACCAGCTCGAACCTGTTGGGCAGCACCACGACGACCCGGGTGCCACGGCGGACCTCCCGCGCGGCGAGAAGCGCCGTCAGTGCTGCGACCTTCTGGTAAACCTCGTCATAGGTGACACTGGCACGTTGACCGGAAGGCTCGGTGGCGATGAGGAACGGCCGATCAGGAAAACGCCTCGATGACTCAGCCAGCAACCCGGGGACGCTCAGCACGCCAGCCGTCGCAGCACATACCCCGGCCAGGCCCCGGTGTTGATGAAATCGACTACGCGATATCCACGTCCCAGATAGGCAAGGAACAGCTTCCTGGTCAGCGCCCGCCATTCTTGGGCCAACGCCAGGTCGAGACGCTTGAGTTCAAGCAGGTTCGGCGGGATGGCAAGAAACAGACTCTCGCTATCCACGTCACGGTCGATCGACGCGATGCTGGGCAGGCCGGTGCGTGCGTCGGCGACAACCCGGTTGACGGGCACGGCCTGGGACGACTCGTCTGGGCTGAGTGGTCGCGGCCGTTTTTGCAACCACCACTCGATGATGAGCCGATCGGTGTCCAACCCGAAGTTCAGGCCATCGCAGGTGCCGTAGAGGTTGACCTTGTACTCGCGAGCAGTACCGCCCAGCCGCCGGATGTTCAAGGCGGCGTTCACTCGTTGTAAGGGTTCAAAGGTCCAGGTGACCAACTCAATGCCCTGCGCCAAGCTCTCGCGGCGCTGCGCGAGCTTAAGTTGGTAACCGAGCCCGCGACCGCGAAAGTTCTCATCGACACCCGCCATCACCGAGCACTGCTTGAGTTGTCGCCGTGAATCCAATCCGACGAAGGAGTACACGAAGCCCACAAGCTCGCCGTATTCAGTGAAAGCACCGAGCACCTGGCCACCGTTCTCCTGCGCAGTCAACATAGCTACTATGCGGTTTCCGGCGACATCAGCTGGGCCCCAAATGCGCTCCTGAAGCGCTTCGCACTGTCGATACTCATCGACAGTGTGCAATCGACGAATAGTTGTCTTGCTCCCAATCGCCGTTGTAGGGGACACCAGATAACCAGAGCCTGTCATATCGATTCCACCGGGTTCACTCAGCTCGACAAAGGCGCGAAATTGCAGCACTAAACAAGCTCCGTCATCCTGGAAGACCAGAAATAAAAGCCACAAGGCGCGCCACTCCACGAGAAGACTCCACGCGCCACCCGGAATCTTTGCCGGTGCTACTTACAGGAGATGATGTGACTCGCCATAGGACTCCAAGGCTCGCGATCTGCGCGCTTGAGCTCAAAAACGCATAGGTTGAGGGCTTGACTGCAACTGTGAACCCTGTCAAACTCGGGCAAATATTACAAAAAGATCATCTGGAGCAAACGTACCATAGCGCGAGGTTGACCTGTCAAGACAGCCAGCGAAAGCGACCGGTAAGTTTTTCTTACGAAGTAGTAAGCAACCGAATGCTCCGACCGGTCCTGCAATGGCGCCGGAAAAGATCATCAGGGCCTCCTGGTTCGTATTGCCCGCTGCCGCCGATAGCGGGTAATCGAGCCCTAATTGACCCCTCAAAAGTGTCCGCGCCCGTTCCCAGGATTTACTATCCAGATATCCACGCCAGGCTTACTATCCAGACATGCTGAACCCTGTGTGGCTGCAAACGCTGCAGGCTGTGATCGAATTCGGGTCGTTCGCCGACGCCGCGCGTCAGCTCGGCTATACGCCCTCAGCGGTTTCTCAACAGATGAGCCGCTTAGAGCGAAGTATCGGCGCACCGCTGTTCACCCGCGATGGACGCCGAGTTATTCCGACTTCGGCTGCTATTCGGCTCGCAGAGCGCGCGACAGCGCCGCTGGCCATGTTGTCAAGTCTGGACCTGGCCGAAGACACCGGTGACGACGTCACGCCGCTGCGGCTGGGCACCTGCGCAGGCGGTCTGCACTACATACGGCCGGCACTGCGCCAGTGGGCCGAAGACAGCCCACAGGTGGCCTTGTCCATGACTGCCGGTGAGTCATCTCAGCTGGTGGAAGATGTCGCGGTGGGCGCCCTCGACGTGGCGGTCGTATGCCGCTACAACCTGGTGCCACGCATCTGGCCGGGACAGCTGGCCAACAGCCTGCTGGCGAACGAGTCACTGGTGGTGCTACTACCAGCCAGCCATCCGCTCGCCCGACCCTGGACAGCTGTCAGCGACATGCGGCACGAATGGTGGATCACCGGCCCCGAAACCAGCGACGAGAGCACTGCGCTGCTACGCACATGCGCGGCGGCGGGCTTCGAGCCCCGAGTGGCGGCGCGAGTCCAGGACTACGAGGCGGCAGTGGAGTTGGTGTTGAACGGCTTCGGCGTCACGGTGGCGCCGGCCACCCTGGACCTGGCGTCTAAGAATGCCGGGGTGGTGGCCATCCCTGTGGCAGGGCTGCCGTTTCGCAGCGTTGAAGTGGTGCGCGCAGCCACCGACGACTCGATCGCGCTCGCGAACTTCATCGCGAGCCTGTATCCCGCGGCCCACGGCCGATCGACCGCCGCCTCTGACGCGGAGGGCCGTCGGATGCTCGGTCTACCAGGTTGACCAGGCGAGCCGGTGACAGGCGCTGGCGCGGCCGCTCCTGGCAAGGACACCCGGTAGCGGGTGTCCTTGCCAGCTGGGTTGGCCTGCACACCACGCTGTGGCTAGCGGCGCTCTAGATCCTTAGCGGTGAAAGCCACCGCGTCTTTGGCAGGCACGCGCACCCTGGCGTAACCGTGCTTGTCGACCGTGAAGGTGCGTCCCGTGCAGTCCCCGGCGGTCAGGCTGCCGTGGATGATGTCGCAGTACGTGCCGCGCGGCAGCCCGGTCTGGAACCTCATGGTCTTGGCGGCGGCGCCGTTGTTCAGCGCTATCCAGCCGCGGTGGCCACGGCTGAAGGCGATCAGGTTGACCCCGTCGTCGGCCCAGTTGGCGAGCTTGGCGTCGCCGACGTAGTTATGCCAGCCGACCATGTTGGCGACTCCCTTGGCGCGGTGGGTGCAGATCCAGCCGGCGTCGCAGTCGGTGTTGGTGACGAAGCCGCGCGCGTCGGCGGGCGGCGAGCCCTCCGGGTCGGTCCAGGCGAAGCTGGAGTAGACCTGCGGGGTGCCGTAGCCGTAGGCGAGCATGAACTCGTGGGCCAGGATGTTGGTGGCGCCGTCCTTGTAGTTCAGGGTCGAGCCGTTGCGTTCGGTGTCGTGGTTCTGGATGAACACCACTGACTTCTCGCTGGGCAGCAGGCCGGCCCGCTCGCCGAAGACTGACAAGTCGGTGATGTTGCCGCCCGGCGGGGTGGTGTAGCTCTTGAACGCGTCCCGGACCTGGCCGGCGAAGTCGAACCCGAGCACGTCGTTCCTGTCGGTGAAAGCCCAGGGCGACAACTTGCCCGGACCGCCCGGCGGCACCTCAAGGAAGACGTAGGGACGGGCGCCGTCCACGGTCCGGCGCAGCAGCTTCTCGATGGCGACCAGGTCGGCCTGCGGAACGTGCTTGGCTGCGTCAATCCGGAAACCCGACACGCCATAGCTGATCAGCTTGTTCAGGTACGCCGCCAGACGGTTGCGGACATAGGCGGTTTCAGTGCGCAGGTCAGACAAGCTCACCAGCTCGCACTTGGTGACCTGCAGGTAGTTGTTGAAGTCCTCGATGTCGCCACTCGGGCTGGGGCAGTCAGCCGGGGCGTGATGGAAGTTCGCGCTGGTGTACAGGCCCTGGTACTCGTACTTGGAGTAGCTCACGCCGCCGTAGGACAGAGTGCCCTGCCCCGTCATGTGATTGATGATCGCGTCGACATAGACCTTGACGCCGGCCTTGCGGCAGGTGCTCACCATCGACTTGAACTGCGCCTCGTTGCCCATCCGGCTGGTGAGCTGGTAGCGGACCGGCTGGTAGACCTCCCACCAGGGGTGCACCGGCCCGTCGGTCTTGGACAGCGAGTCCTGCGGCGGGGCGACCTGCACGCCGCCGAAGCCTTTCGGGCCCAGCACTGTCTTGCATTCGCGTGCGATGGAGACCCAGTTCCACTCCCACAGGTTGGCGATCACGTCGCGCTTGAGCTGGCCTGCGGCCCGGCTCGCGGCAGCGGCCGTGCTCGCGCCGGCGGCCTGACTGGCGCTCGCGCCCGCCGTGGCGCCGCCGACCGCGGTCACCGACGCCGCGGCCACGGTCACCGCGCCTGCGGCCACCGCGACAGCCGCCCAGATCCGCCGCCGCGCCCTGGCCGTGCCTCGGGCGGGTCCGGCGTGCACAGCGGAGATTGCTCTTTTCATGATGGTCCTTTCGTGGAGTTCAGCAGCGCGGGTGGCGTCGGCCGGCTACTCGATTCCTTACTAGTGACCTGGGTCACAACTGTCAACGACCAGGTCCCCGGCGAGGCGGTGAAGTTGTGCGGTCACACCGGCAGCCCCCGGCCGCCGGGGGCTGGCCTAGGCTGCAGGCGTGATCGGCACTGTGCAGGCGAGTCGCTACGTGACCCCGCTGCGCGAAGGCGGCTCGTTGCCCGGCATCGTCGAGGCCGATGACCTGGGCACCTACGTGGTGAAGTTCCGGGGCGCGGGTCAGGGTTTGAAGGCGCTGGTGGCCGAGGTGGTGGTCGGCGAACTCGCCCGCCGGCTAGGTCTGCGGGTCCCCGAACTGCGGGCTCTGGAACTGGACCCGATGATCGCGCGCTACGAGGCGGACCAGGAGGTGCAGGACCTGCTCAACGCCAGTGTCGGCCTGAATCTGGCGGTCGACTTCCTGCCGGGCTCCTTCGGCTGGGACGCCGGGCACCCCGCCGACCCTGCAGAGGCAGCGCGCATCCTGTGGCTGGACGCGTTCACCGCCAATGTGGACCGCAGCTGGCGCAACCCGAACCTGCTGATCTGGCACCGCCGGCTGTGGCTGATCGACCACGGCGCCGCGCTGTACTTCCATCACGGCTGGTCCCGGCCGGGCGCCGATCCGCAGCGCTTCGCCCAGCAGCCCTACGACGCCTCTGATCACGTGCTCGTCTCCTACGTCGCCGGAGTGGCCGAAGCCGACCGGGCTCTGGCGGCGCGAATCGACCGCCAGCTGCTCGAAGAGGTGTTGGACCAGGTTCCCGATGAGTGGCTGGAGCCCGACGACGCGGGGCCGGCGGCGGTGCGCGAGCGCTATCTGGACTACCTGCTGGCCCGGGTGTCGGGCGGGCGGGGCTGGCTGCCGCGGGCGGTCGCGGCATGAGCGAGGATCGCAGCGAGCGCCAGCGAGCGAGGACCGGAGCGAATCGGTGCGATGAGCGCTCGCGCGAAGAGCGGATCGCGGCATGAGTGAGGATCGCAGCGAGCGCCAGCGAGCGCCAGCGAGCGAGGACCGCATGAGCCGGCACGGTTTCCAGTACGTGGTGTTGCGCTGCGTGCCGCGGGTGGACCGCGAGGAGTTCGTCAACGTCGGCGTGGTGCTCTACAGCCAGAGCGCGGACTACCTGTGCTCGAGCAGCCGGCTGCAGGAGGCCCGGCTGCTGGCGCTGGCGCCAGACCTCGATCTGGACGCGACGCGCTCGGCGCTGGCCGCCATCGAGGCGGTCTGCTGCGGCCAGGCGGCGCCGGCGACAGCCGCCGGGATCACGCTGGGTCAGCGGTTCGGCTGGCTGGCCGCTCCACGCAGCACCGTCGTCCAGCCTGGGCCGATTCACGGCGGTGTGACCGATGATCCAGCCCGGCAGTTGCGGCATCTTCTGCAGGCGTTGGTCGGCTGACCCGTCGGCGCGAAAAGGGTTCGCCGGACGTGCTTGCGGCACGACATGCGGGAACGACACTATGTCGGAACGGGTTAGACGAACCCTCCCGCAGGTTGCAGCCCGAAAGGATCTCGCCGTGGCAACCAGCAAACTCGCCGCACCCCAGCTGGTGCTGAACAGCCGAATGCTCTACACCAGTTGGATTCCCGAAGACCCGCAGGCCTGCGAGCGGCTCCTGCCGCCCGCGGCGAATCCGGCGGCCAACCGAGCCGTGTACATGAACCAGTACGTGGTGGACTCCGCCGAGCAGACCACCGGCTTCGGGGCGTACTCGCTCACCTACCTGGGACTGGACCTGGACCTGTTCGCGCCGGACGGCGTGACGCCGGCGCGCTTCTTCACGCACTACTTCAACTCCTCAGAGGTGATGCGGGAGTACGCGGCGGAGCGAGGCGTGCCTGCGGGGTCGGGCGCCACCACCCTGGAGGTCGAAGGCGGGATCGCGACGGCGACCACGTCGGTGGACGGGCGGCCGATCATCCGCACCCGCGCCCAGGTCGGCGACACGGCCGACATCGTCCTGGCCGGGCACCTGCGTTACGTCACACGGGTGGAAAACCGGCTGATCGCAGGGAATTACCCCTATATCGGGGAACTGGTCAGCACGTTCAACGTGCAGTCCATCGAGTTCCTGGACCCCCAGCACCCGGTGTACGCGCTGCGTCCCGCCTCGCCACTGGACGTGGTGGCGGGCTCGTCCTTCTACGCCCCGCGCGACTCGTTCGTGTACCCGGGAGGCGAGGAGGACATCGGCCCCGCCGAGGGCGGCGGCCACGGCCCGCGACCGTAGCCGGGGCTCAACCGGCAGCGCGCGAGGGGCGGCTGCTCCGGCGTCGGAGCAGCCGCCCGGCGTTCGAGCAGCCGGTCAGCGGAACTCGTCCACCGAGTCCGCGGTCACGTCGTCCTCGTTGCTGACCTGCTGGTTCAGCTCGTCCTCGCCCACCACGTGCATGGCTGCCTCTTCGGCGCTGGCGGCGCTTCCTGCCTTGCCCACGTCGAAGGCCGCGACCTCCTCGGTGACCGAGTGGGCGCCTTCGTCCGGCGCCACCAGCCGGCCCGCGCGCGGGGCGGCCTCTTCAGTGACGTCCTCGGGGGTGATGTCGGGGATCTCCTGGGCAAGCCGCTGATCCAGGCTCTCACCCTCGGCCTGCTCGGCGGCGGTGTTGCCGAAGCGGGTGGCGACGGGGCTGTTGTCCGGCGGCGAGTAGCTGGTGTCCAGCGGCTCGTCGAGTTCGGCGCCCTCGCCGGTCAGCGTCTCGGCCGGGTCCAGGTACTCGGCGTCGTCGTCGCCAGCGGCGTAGACGTCGTCGCCGAAGGCGGTGTCATCAGTTTCGGTCATGGCTTCACTACATCACTTGCCAGGAGTTCTTGCGAGTTCGGCCCCCATCTTGCGCAGGGAAAGGCCGAACAGCGCCGAGCCGAACGCGGCGATCACCGGGCCCAGCAGCCGGTCGGCCACGCGGGGCGTCCAGCGAAGGCGGATGTCTTCAGACCAGAGGACCCGGGCGCCGTCGGCGGTGGGCCGCACCTCGATCTCGGCGCTCCCGGTCAGCCACGGCCCGAGCTTGCGGACCTGGCAGCGGCCCGGCGCCCCCTCGCCCGGCGGCTGCCACTCGGTGACCTCCATCGGGTCATCGAATCGGATCGGCCCCAGCCGGGTGCGGCCGGTGAACCGGGTGCCCAGTCCCGGGCCGGACGGGCCGTGGTGATCGACGGTGACGGTGGTCAGCGGGATCCAGCGGCTCTGCGCCGGCCAGTCTGTGACCAGCGCCCAGGCCGCCTCAGCGGAGGCCTGGACGGGCAGTTCGGTTCGGATTCGGGCCATCCTCCGATCCTATGGTCGTCTCCGGGTTGGCGGTTCCGGGTCCGAATGGGCCGCGAAGTAGGGTTTGAGGCACACCAGGACAAGGGAGTCTGACAAATGACTGAGACCTCTACGAGCGCCGAGGTCGCGGTGCTGCGCGCCGGCGGCAGCGAGGACCTGCAGCTGCCGGTCGTTCCTTCGAGCGAGGGATCGGCCGGGGTGAACGTGAGCAAGCTGCTCTCCAGCACCGGTCTGGTCACCTATGACCCCGGCTTCGCCAACACCGCCTCATGCGCGTCCGGAATCACCTACATCGACGGTGACGCGGGCATCCTGCGCTACCGCGGCTACCCGATCGAGGAGCTGGCCGAAAAGTCCAACTTCGCCGAGGTCAGTTACCTGCTGATCTACGGCGAGCTGCCCTCAGCCGACGAGCTGGCCGCCTTCACCTCCCGGCTCAACCGGCACACCCTGCTGCACGAGGACCTCAAGCGGTTCTTCGACGGCTTCCCCCGCGACGCGCACCCGATGCCGGTGCTGTCCTCGGCGGTGTCGGCGCTGTCGACCTTCTACCAGGACTCCCTGGACCCGTTCAACCCCGAGCAGGTGGACCTGTCCACCATCCGGCTGCTGGCCAAGCTGCCGACTATCGCCGCCTACGCCTACAAGAAGTCGGTCGGGCAGCCGTTCCTCTACCCCGACAACTCCCTCGGCATGGTCGAGAACTTCCTGCGGATGACCTTCGGCTTCCCCGCCGAGCCGTACCAGGCCGATCCGGCGGTGGTCCGCGCCCTGGACCTGCTGTTCATGCTGCACGCCGATCACGAGCAGAACTGCTCGACCTCGACCGTCCGGCTGGTCGGCTCATCGAACGCGAACCTGTTCGCCTCGGTCTCGGCCGGCATCAACGCGCTGTTCGGCCCGCTGCACGGCGGCGCCAACAGCGCCGTGCTCGACATGCTGCAGTCGATCCGCAACGACGGCGGCGACGTGAAGCGGTTCGTCGAGCGGGTGAAGAACAAGGAAGACGGCGTGAAGCTGATGGGCTTCGGGCACCGGGTGTACAAGAACTACGACCCCCGGGCCACCATCATCAAGAAGACCGCCGACGAGGTGCTCTCGGCTCTGGGCAAGCGCGATGACCTGCTCGACATCGCGATGGAGCTGGAGGGTTACGCGCTGGCAGATGACTACTTCGTCAGCCGCAAGCTGTACCCGAACGTCGACTTCTACACCGGCCTGCTGTACCGGGCGATGGGATTTCCGACCAAGATGTTCACGGTGCTGTTCGCGATCGGCCGGCTGCCGGGCTGGATCGCCCAGTGGCACGAGATGATCAACGACCCGGACACCAAGATCGGCCGGCCGCGTCAGCTCTACACCGGGCCCACCAGCCGGCACTACCCCGGCGCGTAGCGCTGTCCGTGCTGCAGTCCAACGCCGGTGTCCGGTAGACAGTAAGCATGAGCCAACAAGTCCGCGCCGTCATCGCCCGCAGCAAGGACCAGCCGGTCGAACTGGTCACGATCAACGTTCCGGACCCCGGTCCGGGCGAGGCGGTGGTCAAGATCGGCGCCTGCGGGGTCTGCCACACCGACCTGCATTACCGCAACGGCGGCATCAGCTCGGACTTTCCATTCCTGCTGGGCCATGAGGCCGCCGGAGTCGTCGAGAGCGTCGGCGAGGGCGTCACCGAGGTCGCGCCCGGCGACTTCGTGATCCTGAACTGGCGGGCGGTCTGCGGTCAGTGCCGCGCCTGCAGCCGGGGACGGCCGCAATACTGCTTCAACACCCACAACGCCACCCAGAAGATGACCCTCGAGGACGGCACCGAGCTGTCGGCGGCGCTGGGCATCGGCGCGTTCGCCGACAAGACGCTGGTCGCCGCCGGCCAGTGCACCAAGGTCGACCCGCGGGCCTCGGCCACAGTGGCCGGCCTGCTCGGCTGCGGCGTGATGGCCGGCTTGGGCGCGGCGATCAACACCGGCGGGGTCGGCCGGGGCGACTCGATCGCCGTCATCGGCTGCGGCGGGGTAGGCATGGCGGCGATCGCCGGGGCGCGGCTGGCCGGCGCCACCACCATCGTCGGCGTCGACATCGACGAGCGGAAGCTGGTGACCGCCCGCGAGTTCGGCGCCACCCACGTGGTGAACTCCAAGGCCACCGATCCGGTGGAGGCGATCCGGGAGGCGACCGGTGGCTTCGGCGTCGACGTGGTGGTGGACGCGGTCGGCACGCCCGAGACCTACAAGCAGGCCTTCCTGGCGCGCGACCTGGCCGGCACGGTGGTGCTGGTCGGCGTGCCCAGTCCCGAGGCCAGGGTCGAGTTGGGATTGGCCAATGTCTTCGGCCGCGGTGGCGCGTTGAAGTCCTCGTGGTACGGCGACTGCCTGCCCTCTCGCGACTTCCCTATGCTGATCGAGCTTTACCTGCAAGGGCGTTTGCCGCTGGACAAGTTCGTGACCGAGACCATCGGCATCGACGACGTCGAGGCGGCCTTCACCAAGATGCACCACGGCGACGTGCTGCGTTCGGTGGTTGTCTTCGAGTGAGGGAGGTTCGATGAGGGAGCATCGCAGGCGCGCAGCGCCGAGGAGCGGACCTCATCAGGCGATGAGCGCTCGCGCGAAGAGCGAGGAGGTTCGATGAGCGCGCGTGTCCAGCACACCACGACCTCGGGGACGTTCAACCTCGACGGCGGCAGCTGGGAGGTGGAGAACAACGTCTGGCTGGTGGGAGACGACACCGAGTGCGTCGTCATCGACGCTCCGCATCAGCTGTCGCCGATCCTCGAGCTGATCGGCGACCGGCAGCTGAGGGCCATCCTGTGCACGCACGCGCACGACGATCACGTGACGGCGGCACGGCAGTTGAGCGAGGCCACCGGCGCGCCGGTCCGGCTGCATCCGGCTGACGAGGTGCTGTGGCGCCAGACGCATCCGGACTTCGACTTCGTGCCACTGGCCGGCGGTGAGCAGCTTGAGGTCGCCGGGGTCTCGATCGAGGTCAGGCACACACCGGGGCACTCCCCCGGCGGGGTCTGCTTCTACGTCGCCGAGTTGGGGGTGGTGTTCAGCGGCGACACGCTGTTCAAGGACGGTCCCGGCGCCACCGGGCGGTCCTATTCCAACTTCGGCACCCTGCTGGACACCATCCGCTCGGGGCTGTTCACCCTGCCGATCGACACCGTGGTGCACACCGGCCACGGCGACTCGACGTCGGTCGGCGCGGAAGCGCCGCATCTGGACGAATGGATCGCCCGCGGCCATTGACGGCCATTCACTGTGCCCTGTCTCCGCCGCGGACCGGCGCCTGATCAGGGTGTCTTGTCCGAATTTTACCGCTACCCTGAACCGGTGATCGAGCTGCTGAGCTTTCCTAACCCGGTCAATGAGAAGGCGGCTCGGGTGGTCGCCGCGGGTGTGGCCTCGCTGAGCCTGCTGGCCTTGCTCCCCGACCTGACCTGGTTGTCGCTGCCGATCGCGGTCGGCTTTGCGCTGCGGGTGGCCTCTGGTCCTCGGTTCAGTCCGTTGGGATTACTGGCCACCCGGCTGATCGCGCCGAGGCTGGGAGCGCCGAAGCTGGTGCCAGGACCGCCCAAGCGGTTCGCCCAAGCCATCGGCGCGAGCCTCAGCACCGCCGCCGCGCTGGCCCACTTCGGCTTCGGCGCGAGCGGGCTGGCCCAGGCGCTGCTGGCCCTCATCGTGCTGGCCGCGCTGCTGGAGTCGGTGTTCGCGTTGTGCCTGGGCTGCGTGCTGTTCGGCCAGTTGATGCGAGCCGGCGTTCTCTCGCCCGACGTCTGCCAGGCCTGTGACGACGTCAGGCTGCGCTATGGCCAGAATGGATAGGTGACCTCCGCCTCGCCGGTGCCTGAAGCTGATCTCGGATCTGACTCGAGCTCAGCCGCCGGCTCAGGCCGACCGCCTGCCGGCTCGGAGTCCTCAGCCAAGGCCCGGCGCACCGATCGGCTGGGCCTTGAGGTGCTGCTGGTGCTCGGGGTGTCCCTGGGCATCTCAGCGCTCTACTCCTGGGTCAACTTCCTCGACATCCAGACCCGGGGCGGCTTTCGCGGCGCCACCGCCACGCTCAATCCGGCGGAGAGCCCGCGTGCCTGGGTCGACTTGTCCTACCAATTGCTCGGACTGCTCAACGGCCTCGTTCCGGCGCTGCTGGCGCTGCTGTTGCTGAGCCGGCTGCCGGGCCTGGCGGGCTTCGGCATCGGACTGGACCGCTCGCGGTGGAGACGCGAAAGCCTGCAGGGACTGGGCATGGCCGCGTTGATCGGGCTGCCCGGCCTGGGGCTGGTGATCCTGGCCCGGCGCCTCGGGGTCAACGCCGAACTGCAGGCCTCGGGCCTGGCCGAGATCTGGTACCGCTACCCGGTGCTGATCGCAGAGGGCGTCAAGAACGGCGTGCTCGAAGAGATCGTGATCGTCGGCTACCTGCTGACCCGGTTGCAGGCGATGAGGTGGCCGGTCGGGCGGGCCATCCTGGTCAGCGCCCTGATCCGCGCCAGCTACCACACCTACCAGGGCATCGGCGGCTTCGTCGGAAACCTCGTCATGGGAGCGCTGTTCGGCTGGTGGTTCGCCCGGACCAAGCGGGTGCTCCCGCTGGTCATCGCGCACAGCGTGATCGACATCGTGAGCTTCGTCGGCTACGCCGCGCTGCACGACCGGCTCAGCTGGCTCTGAGGCAGACCACGCTGCGGCCTTATGCGATGAGCCTCACAGCCAAGCCGCCTCCGCCAGGACTTGCCTGCCCAGCTCATCAGCGCAGAAGCCATATTGGCGCGACGGACAGCGAGCACTGTGACAGGGTCGGGTCATGATGTCGAGCGCCGAGATCCGACACGTTCAGCAGGATGAGATCGCGCCGTGGCTGCGCGCCCTGCGAGCCACCTTGCTGATCAACCCGGCTGCAGGCAATGAACGCTCGCTGGCCTGGTGGCAGGAGGTGTGGGACCCCGACCGGGTATTCGGCGGTTACGCCGAGGGCCGCTGCGTGGCCACCCTGCGGACGTTTCCCACCACCTTGACGGTCCCGTCCGGTCCCGCCGAGTGCGCCGAGCTGCCGATCGACGCGCTCACCCAGGTGACGGTCGCGGGCACCCACCGGCGTCAGGGACTGCTCACCCGGATGCTGACCCAGTCACTGCAGAACGCCAAGGACCGCGGCGAGGCGGCCAGCCTGCTGCGGGCCGCGGAGTGGCCGATCTACGGCCGGTTCGGGTACTGGCCGGCCGCGATGGGCGCCAACTACCGGATCCTGTCCATGCGCCGGCCCCAGGTCCTGCCGCCGGCGACCGCTCACCAGCTCGTCGGCATAGATCCAGAGCTGCTGCCCGCGCCCGCGGCCGAGGTGCACCGCCGGGCCCGGATGCGGCGCGCCGGCCACATCGACCGGACCCCCGCCGACTGGCAGCGCAGGCTGGGACTGAGCGGCCTGCGCCCGTCGGGGGTGCGCGAACCGGTGTGCGTGCTGGCTCGCAACGCAGACGGCCGGGTGGACGGCTACGCCCTTTGGCGCGCCAACGACGGCGACTTGTTACTGCACCCCGACCAGGTGCAGGTCACCATCGACGAGGTGCTGGCCGCCACCGACGACGCCTACCGGGCGCTGTGGCACTACCTGCTCAACCTCGACCTGGTCCGCGTGCTGCTGCTGCAGGCCTACGCAGTGGACGAGCCGCTGGAGTGGCTGCTCTCCGACGGCCGGGCCGCGCAACGCACCTGGATCGGTGACAACGACTGGCTGCGGCTGCTGGACGTGCCCGCGGCCCTGTCGGCACGCCGCTACGCCAGCACCGACCGGCTGGTGCTGGAGGTGGTGGACCGCGACGGCGGCTGGGCGGCCGGCCGCTACACCCTGGACGGGGGTCCCACGCATGCCGAGTGCCGGGCCACCCCGGCGGCCACCGCGGACCTGCGGCTGTCGCAGCGAGCGCTGGCCGGGGTCTACCTCGGCGGCAACACCGTCGCCTCGCAGCAGCTGGCCGGCTTGGTCGACGAGGAGACGCCGGGCGCGGCCGCTCGCTTGGAGTCGATGTTCTGGACCGCTCAGCAGCCCTGGAACGCCACCCCTTTCTGAGCGGCGTCCGGGCTCGGCGGCCTGACACCCCGAGGCTGCGGAGTCAGCCCGTCACGAAGTCGATCAGCTCCTCGACCGAGCGCAGCAGCGGCACCTCGACGTCGGCGAAGCTGTTCACCGAGGCCAGCACCCGCCGCCACATCTCACGGGTGTCCGACACCCCCAGCGCGGCGGCGATGCCGTCCTTCCACTCGACGTCGCGGCCGATCACCGGCCACGCCTTGATGCCCAGCGCGGTGGGCTTGACCGCCTGCCAGATGTCGACGTAAGGGTGGCCCTTGATCAGCACATGCGGTGAGGTGACGCTCGCGGCGATCCGGGTCTCCTTCGAGCCGGGCACCAGGTGGTCCACCAGCACTCCAAGCCGCCGGCCGGCACCGGGTTGAAACTGGTGAACCTGTTCGGCCAGGTCATCGATTCCGCCCAGCGGCTGCACCACGACCCCTTCGATCCGCAGGTCATCGCCCCAGATCCGCTCGACCAGGGCCGCGTCGTGCGCTCCCTCGACCCAGATCCGGCTGGCCTTGGCGACCTGCGCCTTGACCCCGGCGACCGCGACCGAGCCGGAGGCCGTGCGGCCGGGCCGGGCGGGACCGGTCGCTGCCCGAACCGGCCGGACCAGCGTCACCAGCTCGCCCTCGAGCAGGAAGCTGGCCGGCAGCATCGGGAACTCCCGACGCCGTTCCAGGCGGTCAGCCAGGATGACGGTGTCACGTTGCTCGCCGGCCACGATCGTGCGGCCCAGCGCCACCACCGCTCCGCAGTAACCGTCCAGCGTCTCCACCACCAGCTCCAGGTCGGCGGGGACCTGCCGAACAGCCTTACGCGAATGGGTAGAACGCGATGCCAGCACGTCGTCGGGGTACACGCCGAGCAGCTTAGAGATCTGCCTGGGCAGCAGCGGGGAAGCCCACGCCGGCCGTTCCCGTTCGGTACCGTAGGCAGCTGTGCCGAATGAACGACGATGTGCCCAGCTCGCCGCCTGGGGCTCTGCCTGGCTGGCAGGCGCCGCAGCCTTCGATGACGTGCTCGACGCCGTCACGGGCTCGGGCCGTCATGTCGGCGGCGCCGGCTTCGGGCCCGGCCCCAACCCGGTCGGCGCGGCGCTGGCCGAGTGGAAGCGCACCGGCTCCTCAGTCCTGACGCTGGTCCTGCCGGTGCCCGGCGACGTCCGCGGGCTGGCTGGCCCCGCGCCGTTTCGCGCCACCGCGCTGGCGGCCGGCGAGGCGGTCTACGGCCGGGACTTCGGGCTCACCCTGCTGCCGGGCCGTGAGACCCCCAGCAGCGCCGGCCGGGAGTTGATCTGGCACCGGGCCGAGGTCAGCGCGTTGCCGCCGGACCCGATCAGCATGGCCGACGCCGAGCACGAGCTGACCGAGTCGATCCGTGAGACGGCGTCGCTGTTCGCCCGCCGTGGTGTCACTAGCTGGCTCACCGACATCTCACCGGCTCTGTCCAATGCCAGGCGCGCCGGCGAGCGGCTGCACCTGCCCGCCAGCCATCCGCCCCGGGCGGTCCGGCTGATCGCCCAGGCCGAACGGCTGTCGGCGGTGCTGCTCGTCGTCGACACCGACGACACCGCCCAGCTCACCGCCTCGGCCGTGGCCGAGCGTGACCTGGCGCTGGCGCCGTTACGGCTGGCGGTGCGCCGGGCGCTGCTGGCCGGTTACAACGCCGCCGCCGAGGTCTCAGCCGGACCGTGACCGGGCCTGGGCCGTCACACAACGCCGCCGAGGCTCAGCCGGCCGGTGAACCACGCCGGGCCGGCGCCGGGCAGCAGCTCGCGGGGCAGTCCTGCCCGCACAACCCCAGCCCACCCAGGTAGGCCGGCGGGCGGGCGGCCAGCTGCTCCTGCACTAGGTCTGCCAGTCCTGCCACGAACGCCGGATGGGTGCCGGCGGTGCTGGCCCGGGCGAACTCCAGCCCCAGTTCCGCGGCGGTGTCACTAGCCTCGTTATCCAGGTCCCAGAGCACTTCGAGGTGGTCGGAGACGAAGCCGGTCGGCGCCACCACCACGCCCGGCACACCCGCCGCCGCCAGCGTCCGCAGGTGGTCGTTGACGTCCGGCTCCAGCCACGGCGTCTGGGGCGGCCCGGAACGCGATTGCCACACCAGGTCGAAGTCCGCGCCGGGCCCGCGAACGGTCTCGGCCACCAGCCGGGCCGTCTCGCGGTGCTGAGCTGAGTAGAGCCCGCCGGCCGGCCCGGCGGTGTCGTTCATCGACACCGGGATCGAGTGCGCGGTGAACACCAGCCGGGCGGCAGCCCGCGCGTCCGGCGAGAGCTCGGCCAGGGCGTTGCGCACCGCCACGGCATTGGCGGCGATGAAGCCCGGATGGTCGAAGTAGTGCCGCAGCTTGGTGAACCGGGGCGCGCCGCCGGCCGGCTCGGACCCGGCTAGCTCGGCCCCGGCCGGCTCGGACCCGGCTAGCTCAGACCCGGCCGGCTCAGATCCGGCTAGCTCAGGCCCGGCTACCTCGGACCCGGCTAGCTCAGCGGTGGCGCGTGCCAGGTCTTCGCGGTACTGCCGGCAGCCGGAGTACGAGCCGGTGGCGCTGGTGGCCAGCACCAGCGCGTGCCGGCGGCCCTCAGCTGCCATCTGACGGGCGGTGTCGGTCAGGAACGGGCGCCAGTTGCGGTTGCCGAAGTAAAGCGGCAGGTCGATGCCCCGGCGGCCGAACTCGGTGCCCAGGGCCGCCAGCAGCGCCTGGTTCTGCGCCGTGATTGGCGAGACTCCGCCGAAGTGCTGGTAGTGCTCGGCGACCGCCTCCAGCCTCTCGTCGGGCACCCCGCGCCCGGCGGTCACGTTGCGCAGGAACGGCATGACCTCATCGGGCCCCTGAGGGCCGCCGAAGGAGAGCAACAGGAACGAGTCGACAGGTGATTCACTCACTCCTAGCAAGCTAGTCCTTGCCAGGCCGTCTGGGTCACACGCCCATCGCGTGGAAGCCGCCATCGACGTGGATCATCTCGCCGGTGGTGGCCGGAAACCAGTCCGACATCAACGCGGCGCAGCTCATCGCCACCGGGGTGGCGTCGTTGATGTCCCAGCCCAGCGGAGCGCGACCCTCCCATGCCTGCTCGAACTGCATGAAGCCAGGGATGTTCTTGGCCGCCATCGTGCGCACCGGGCCGGCCGCCACCAGATTGACCCGGATCCCACGCGGGCCCAGCTCCCGGGCCAGGTAACGCGAGGTGGACTCCAGGGCGGCCTTGGCCACGCCCATCCAGTTGTAGGCCGGCCAGGCGACCGTGGCGTCGAAGTCCATTCCCACGATGGAGCCGCCGGACGGGCCGAACAGCGGCAGCGTCGCCACCGCCAGTGACTTGAAGCTGAAGGCCGACACCTCGACCGCGGTGGCCACGTCGGCGAACGGCGCGTCCAGAAAGCCCTCGCCGAGGCAGGACTGGGGAGCGAACCCGACCGAGTGCAGCACCCCGTCCAGGCCGTCGACATACTCACGGACCCGGCCTTCCAGCGCCGCCAGGTGCTCCGAGGAGGTGACGTCCAGCTCGACCACCGGCGCCGGCTTGGGCAACCGGCCCGCCACCCGCTCGACCAGGGAGAGCCTGCCGAAGCCGGTCAGCACCACCTCCGCGCCCTGCTCCTGCGCGACCTTGGCGACCGCGTAGGCGATCGAAGACTCGGTGATGACGCCGGTGATCAACAGCCGCTTGCCGTCCAGAAGTCCCATGTCCTCAATTTCCTCTCAGCTGATGACGAGCCGACCGCGCTTAGAAGCCCATGCCCAGGCCGCCGTCGACCGGAAGGACCACTCCGTTGACATAGGCGGCGTCGGCGGAGGCCAGGAACCGGACCACCCCGGCGACCTCGGTGACCGACCCGTACCGGCGCAGCGGCACGCTGCCCAGCACCTCTGTCTTGCGTGCCTCGGTCATCGCCGCGGTCATATCGGTCTCGATGAAGCCGGGCGCCACCACGTTGGCGGTGATGTTGCGACTGCCCAGCTCGCGGGCGATCGAGCGTGCCAGGCCGATCAGGCCGGCCTTGCTGGCGGCGTAGTTGGCCTGCCCGGGCGCGCCGGTCAGCGCCACGACCGAGGAGATGAACACCATCCGGCCGCCCTTGGCCCTGAGCATGCTCGCGGTGGCACGCTTGGCCACCCGGTAGGCGCCCGTCAGGTTGGCATCGAGCACCCGGGTGAAGGAGTCCTCGCTCATCCGCATCAGCAGCTTGTCATCGGTGATGCCGGCGTTGGCCACCAGCACCTGCACCGGGCCGTGCTCGGCCTCGACCTTGCTGAAGGCCGTGTCCACCGACGCCTCGTCGGTCACGTCGCAACGCACCCCGAACAGCCCGTCCGGGACGCCGCTGCCGCGGTGGGTCACCGCGACCTTGTCACCCGCCTCGCTGAACGCCCGGGCTATCGCCAGACCGATTCCACGGTTACCACCAGTCACCAACACAGATCGGCTCACGCGGCTCACGCTAGCCGATGGCCGAGCAGATCCGGCCCCGGGACCGGGCAACGGGCGAGCGCGGCGTCAGCTGAGCCGGCCCGACCAGAGCAACGAGCTCGCCCCGGCGGCCATGGCCAGCAGCAGGCCGGCCAGCATGAACCGCCAGCTGATGTCGCGCTGCGCGGTGGTGTAGCCGATCTGGGAGCCGATGTCCTCATAGACCGTCCTCAGCTCCTGCACCGAGGCCGCGGTGTGGAACGAGCCGCCGGTCGACTGGGCCAGGCCACGCAGGGTGACCTTGTCCGAGGGCACCGACTGCACGGTGCCCTGCACCTCGACCGTTCCGCTGTCGGTGCCGAAGGCGATCGTCGACACCGGCGTGCTGGCCTTCTTGGCCTCAGCGGCGGCCTCGGACACCTTGCGCCCGACGGTGTTGTAGCCGTCGCTGAGCAGCACCACCCGCGCCGGCGCCGGCTTGTCGTTGGTCACGGTGCTCGACCGGCTGAAGGTGCTGAGCGCGTCCAGGCAGGCGAAGACTCCCTCGCCGATCGCGGTGTACTGCTCCAACTGCAGGCCGGCGATCGCCCGCTTGACGACCTCGCGGTCCAGGGTGGGCGGCACCAGAACGTTGCCGGAGCGGCCGAACTTGACCAGGCCGAGGTTGATCCGCGGGGGAAGCAGGTCGGCGAACTCCTGGGCCGCCTGCTGGGCGGCTTCAAGCCGGCTGGGCAGCACGTCGGTGGCCTGCATCGACAATGAGACGTCGATCGCCAGCATCACGGTGGCCTTCTCCTGCGGCACCCGGACCGAGGCGGTCGGGCCGGCCACCCCCAGCGACAGCACCGTCAGAGCTGTCAGCAGCAGCGCGAAGGTCAGGTGCCGGCGCCAGCCCGGCCGGCGGGGAACCACGCTGGCCAGCAGCTGGGTGTTGCTGAACCGCGCTGTGAACTTGCGGCGGCGCAGCTGCGCCAGCAGGTAGGCCAGCGCGACGGCGGCGACGGCCAGCAGGATGAACAGCCAGTACGGCGACCTGAAATGCATCAGTGCACCCCGATCATTCCGGCGCGCGAGGGCGGTCGCACCGCTACCCCCCGGCGACGGGTGACGACGAACTTGACGATGTCGGACAGCCAGTCCGAGTCGGTGCGCAGCCGCAGCTGGTCCGCGCCGGCCCGGCGCAGCATCGAGGCGATCTGCTCGCGTTGCTCGACGGCGGCGCTGGCGTAACGCTGCCGCAGCTGGGGGTCAGAGGTCTGCACCTCCAACTGCTCACCGGATTCGGGGTCGACGAAGGTCACCAGGCCGGCGGCCGGCAGCTGCAGCTCGTGCGGGTCGATCACCTCGATGCCGAGCAGCTCGTGGCGGTCGCCCAGCCCGCGCAACGGCCGTTCCCAGTCCTGGTCGCCGAGGAAGTCCGAGATCACCACCACCATGCCGCGCCGCCGGGGCGGGCGCCGCACCTGCTCCAGCGCCCTGGCCAGATCGCCGCGACGGCCCTCGGCGGCCCGCGGCGTGCTGGCCAGCTTGCGCATCAGGTAGCGGGCGTGGTTGGCGCCGGCCACCGCCGGGATCCGGTAGGTCTGCTCGCCGGTGGTGATGACCGCGCCGATCCGGTTGCCGGCTTTGGCGGTCAGGTGCGTGATGGCGGTCGCGGCGGCGAAGGCCAGCTCGCGCTTTTCCATGTTGACGGTGCCGAAGTCCAGGCTCGGCGACAGGTCCACCACCAACCAGGTCTCCAGCTCCCGGTCGGCGACCGTCTGCCGCACGTGCGGGGTCATCGTCCGGGCGGTGACCGGCCAGTCCATCCGGCGGACGTCGTCGCCGGGGTAGTACTGCCGCGACTCCCCCGGCTCACTGCCAGGGCCGGGGACCAGGCCGAGGTAGTTGCCCAGCAGCAGGCCGTCCAGCTTGTTGCGCACGGCGTACTCCAGCCGGCGCAGCACCGCCTCCGGCTGGCCGGACAGCCCCGCTTGGCCGGACGGCGCCACCTGGCCGGACGGCCCCGCTTGACCGGACAGCGCCACCTGGCCGGACGGCCCCGCTTGACCGGACGGCATCGCCTGGCCGGGAGCCGCGGGACGGCTCGCGTCCCCGGCGGGGCCACGGTGCCTGCTCACGCCGGCGGCGCCCAGTTTCCGGACTGCCGCGACTGGTCAGGGAGCTGGCTCAACGGCTGGCTCACTGGTTGGCCGGAGGGCATGGCGTGCGCGCCGTTGGGGTAACCGGCGGTGCTGGCGTTGGGTGCGGCGGTGGCGGCGGCCGGGATGAAGCCGCTGCTGGCCCGCTGCCGCGGGGCGACCTGTGGCAGCGGCACGGTCTGCAGCACCCGGGACACCGCGTGGGCCGCTGACACGCCGTCTGCCACCGCGTCGTAGGACAGCACCATCCGGTGCGGCAGGACGTCGATCGCCAGGTCCAGGACGTCCTGCGGCAGGACGTAGTCACGCCCGCGCAGCAACGCCAGCGCCCGGCCCGCCGCGATCAGCCCCAGGCTGGCTCGCGGGCTGGCGCCGTAGGCGACCCAGCCGGCAACGTCGGCCATGCCGAACTCGGCCGGTTGCCGGGTGGCGACCACCAGCCGGACCACGTAGTCGACCACCGCGTGATGCACGAAGACCCGGCCGGCGCGGCGCTGCAACTCGATCAGCTCGTCGGTGCTGATCACCGCCTGGGCGACCGGCGGCTCGACGCCCATCCGGTAGACGATCTCGCGTTCCTCAGCCGCTGACGGGTAGTCCACCGAGATCTTCATCAGGAAGCGGTCGCGCTGCGCCTCGGGCAGCGGGTAGACGCCCTCGCTCTCGATCGGGTTCTGGGTGGCCAGCACCAGGAACGGCTCGGGCAGCGGGTAGCGCTTGCCGCCCAGTGACACCTGGCGCTCGGCCATCACCTCCAGCAACGCCGACTGCACCTTCGCCGGCGCCCGGTTGATCTCGTCGGCGAGCACGAAGTTGGCGAACACGGGGCCGAGCTCGGTGTCGAACTGCTCACGGCCCGGGCGGTAGATCCGGGTTCCGACGATGTCGGAGGGCACCAGGTCGGGGGTGAACTGCAGCCGCGCGAAGGATCCGCTGACCGTGCGGGCCAGGGTCTCCACGGCCAGGGTCTTGGCCACCCCGGGCACACCCTCGAGCAGGCAGTGCCCGCGAGCGAGCAGGCTGACCATCAACCGCTCGACCATCCGCTCCTGGCCGACGATGACCCGCTTGACCTCGAACATCGCCCGTTCGAGCGCGGTGGCGTCGGCGGCCGGGGTGGGTGTGGAAACCCGCTCGGTCATATGTCTCCTCGCACTGGTCTTGCGTCTTCGCGCGCACTGGCGCCTCGAGGCGCCGGTGGCTGCCACCCGCAACGGTAACCGAGCATGCTGAGCGGTCTCAGCCGCCGATCGCCGACATCGGCCGCTCGGGCTGGCGGAACCCCGGCGCGTTGATGCCGTGGCCGGCGGGCTTGGCGCGCACCGCCACCCGGATCAGCTCGGCCAACTCGGCGTCGGTGGCGCCCTGCCGCATCGCCCCCCGCAGGTCGGTCTCCTGATGCCCGAACAGGCAGGTGCGCAGCTGGCCGTCCGCGGTGAGCCGCAGCCGGTCGCAGTCGCGGCAGAACGGCCGGCTGACCGAGGCGATGATGCCTACTCGGTGCCCGCCGGCCGGCGCCTGTGCCCAGTGCGACCGGTCGGGGCCGTCCAGCACCTCGAACTCCTCGGCCGGAGCGTGGCCCCGGTTGGCCGTCTGCCGCAGCGTGAAGGACTGCCCGAGCACTTCGAGCACCTCGTCGGCGGTCACCATGTCCGCCAGGGTCCACAGGTGCTCGGCGTCCAGTGGCATGTGCTCGATGAAGCGCATCTGGTAACCGGCCCGCAGCGCCCATTCCAGCAGTTGCGGCGCCTCGGCCAGGTTCTGGTCGCGCATCAGCACCGCGTTCACCTTGACCGGGCTCAACCCGGCGCTCTGGGCGGCGGCCAGCCCCGCCAGCACGTCGGCGTGCCGGTCACGTCGGGTGAGGCTGTGGAACTTCTCCCGATCCAGGGTGTCGAGTGAGACATTGACCCGGTCCAGACCCGACCGGGCCAGCTCCTCGGCCTTGTCGGCCAGCGAGATCGCGTTCGTGGTCAGCGACAGCTCGGGCCTGGGCTGCAGCTGGGCCAGCCGGCGGATCAGCCCGGCGACCCCGGCCCGGACCAACGGCTCGCCGCCGGTCAGCCGGATCGTCCGCACGCCCAAGCCCAGGAACACCGTCGCCAGCCGCACGATCTCGTCGTCGGAGAGCACCGCCTTTGCCGGCAACCAGGCCAGCCCCTCGGCGGGCATGCAGTAGGTGCAGCGCAGCGAGCATTTGTCAGTGAGGGAGATGCGCAGGTCTTCGGCCTGCCGCCCGAACGTGTCAAGCAGCACCGCGCCGGACGGGGGCTCGATCTCCGGGTTCATCAGTTCAGCCTAGACGTTGCCGGGCTCAAGAGGTCAGGTCAACGGCCGGGTGGCCCCGATGAAGTCGGATCCCACCTGATCCCACGGCGCCACCCGCACCACGTCACCGGAGTGGGGCGCGTGCACGACGTTGCCGCCGCCGATGTAGAGCGCGACATGGTGGATGGCGCCGATGCCGCCGTCGGACCAGAAGAGCAGGTCGCCCGGCAGAAACTGGCCGGGCTGGGGGTGGACCGAGCCGGCGTAGTACTGCGAGGCCGCGAAGTGGTCCATGTACAGCCCCTGAGGCGCCCAGGCGTACATGGTCAGACCCGAGCAGTCGAAGCCGAACACCTGGCTGTCGTGCGCCCCTGCGGTGCCGGGCGAGTCGACGCCGTAGGTCGGGCCGTCGTAGCCGCCGCCGGCCCAGGCGTAGGCGACGCCCAGTCGGCTGAGCGCCCGATTGGCCGCTGCCTGGCCCTTGCTGGCCGTCCAGCTTCCGGTCGTGGCGGCCGGTGGCGGCGGGACGTAGCCACCGCCGCCGCTGTTGTTGTTGCCGCCGCTGGTGTTGCCGCCGCTGGTGTTGCCGCCGCTGGTGTTGCCGCCGCCGCTGGTGTTGCCGCCGCCGCTGGTGTTGCCGCCGCCGCTGGTGTTGCCGCCGCTGTTGTTGCTGTTCTCCTGCTCCTGCCGCTGCTGGCGCTCCCGCTCGGCACGCTGCTGGCGCTCCTGCTCCTCGCGGGCCTGGGCTGCCGCGGCGGCGGCCGCCGCGGCTGCCCGAGCCCGGGCCAGGGCTTCCTGCCGGGCTCGCTCGGCGGCGATCCGGGCCTGCTCCTGCTGGTAGGCGACGAACCGGGCGCGCTGGCCGTTGAGGACCGCGAGCTGGGTCTGGGCAGCGAGCAGTCGCCGCTGATAGCCGGCTTCGCTGGCCCGCAGCTGGGCGGCCTGTGCCTGCTGGTTGGCGTAGGCCTGCTGGGCGGCTCGCTGGGCGGCGGCGGCGGCGACGGTCAGCTGCTGCTGCAGCGTCACCAGCGACCTGGCTTTGGCCTCGGCGTTGGACCTGGCCACGGTTGCCCGGTCCAGGACGCTCATGGCGTCCAGGTGCCGGGAGGAGACGTAGTTGCGGTAGTCCCCGCCCTGCAGCAGGGCACTGGGGTCGCTCGCGCTCAGCAGGCCGACCGTCGAGGAGCCCAGCGAGGGTGAGACATAGCTGTCGTGCACGTAGTCGGTGAGCTTGGCACGAGCGGTCTGGACGCCTTGGTGGGCCGAGTTCACCTCGGCCTGAGCCTGGGCGGCCTGGTACTTGGCCTTGTTGAGCTTGAAGATCGCGAAGGCGACCTTCTGCTCGGCCAGCTCCAGCTTGGCGTCGAGGGAGTGCAGCGTCGCCTGGGCCTGGGCGATCTGACCGGACAGCACCCCGACGGTGTGGGCAAGTGACGCCTTGGCCGACCGGGCGGCGCTGAGCTGGGCGTCGGAGGGGTTGGGCGGCTTGGGCGCGGCCAGCACCGCGCCGGGGGCGCACAGCAGCGACCCGGTCACCGCGGTGGCGCACAGCAGGGCACGCAGTTGGGCTTTTCTGAACACCGTCAACCCCTCTGTTGTGCCAGTGCTGTGGGACACACTGCCAGTTGAGTCCCATAAGCGCCACTGGTCCCGCCAGTCACATGGGTTTCATCGCGAAACGGAAAACGGCAGCCGAAACCGGCTGCGGGGCACTCAGCTCGTACCTATCGGCCTACCGATGGCATGGCTTAGCCGGCGGTGCGGAAGAATGGCGGCCGAGAACCGGACGAGGGAGAACATCGTGCCTGCAGGCCACCCGAACAGCTTTGACGCCAAGGCCCAGCTCCAGGTCGGCGACACGGACTACACCTATTTCAGGCTTGACAAGGTGCCCGGTTCGGACAAGCTGCCGTACAGCCTGAAGGTGCTGCTGGAGAACCTGCTGCGCACCGAGGACGGCCTGAACGTCACCGCCGAGCAGGTGCGGGCGGTGGCGCAATGGAAGCCGGACGCAGAGCCGGACACCGAGATCCAGTTCAGCCCGGCCCGCGTGGTGATGCAGGACTTCACCGGCGTTCCGGCTGTGGTCGACCTGGCCACCATGCGCGAGGCCGTCGCCGAGCTGGGCGGTGACCCGGCCCGGATCAACCCGCTGGCCCCCGCAGAACTCGTCATCGACCACTCGGTCATCGCCGACCTGTTCGGCGGCCCGGACGCCTTCGCCGGCAACGTCGACCTGGAGTACCAGCGCAACTTCGAGCGCTACCAGTTCCTGCGCTGGGGCCAGACCGCCTTCGACGAGTTCAAGGTGGTGCCGCCGGGCACCGGGATCGTGCACCAGGTGAACATCGAGCACCTGTCCCGGGTGGTGTTCGGCCGCTCGGTCGAGACCGCGGACGGCGAGGTCCTGATGGCCTACCCCGACACCGTGGTGGGCACCGACTCGCACACCACCATGATCAACGGCCTCGGCATCGTCGGCTGGGGCGTCGGCGGCATCGAAGCCGGGGCGGCGATGCTCGGCCAGCCGGTCTCGATGCTGATCCCGCGCGTGGTCGGCTTCAAGCTGTCCGGTGAGCTGCCCGAGGCCACGACCGCCACCGACCTGGTGCTGACCATCACCGAGATGCTGCGCAAGCACGGCGTGGTGGGCAAGTTCGTGGAGTTCTACGGCGAGGGGGTGGCGGCGGTGCCGCTGGCCAACCGCGCCACGATCGGCAACATGAGCCCGGAGTACGGCTCGACCATCGCGGTGTTCCCGATCGACGACGAGACGGTCAAGTACCTCGAGCTGACCGGACGCAGTCCCGAGCAGATCGCGCTGGTTCAGGCCTACGCCAAGGCCCAGGGCCTCTGGCACGACCCGTCCGCCGAGGCCGAGTACTCCGAGTACCTCGAACTCGACCTGGGCACCGTGGTGCCCTCGATCGCCGGCCCCAAGCGCCCGCAGGACCGGGTGTCGCTCACCGAGTCCAAGCCGGCGTTCCGGACCGCGCTCAGCGCCTACGTCGATGACCCGATCAACCCGGTCGCCGCCGGCGCCGCCGGGCAGGACGAGGCGTCGATGGAGTCCTTCCCGGCCAGCGACCCGCCCAGCCAGACCTCCGGCGACTCCGAGCCCGACCCCAACCAGCTGATCTCGGCCGGCGCCGGGTCAGCGGGGGGCAGCGGGCGGCCGAGCTCGCCGACCCGCGTGCGGCTGGCCGACGGCGCCGAGTTCGACCTGGACCACGGCGCGGTGACGATCGCCTCCATCACCTCGTGCACCAACACCTCGAACCCGTCGGTGATGATCGGCGCGGCGCTGCTGGCGAAGAAGGCCGTCGAGAAGGGGCTCACCCGCAAGCCGTGGGTCAAGACCTCGCTGGCGCCCGGCTCCAAGGTGGTCAGCGACTACTACGACCGCTCCGGCCTGACCCCGTACCTGGACAAGCTCGGCTTCAACCTGGTCGGCTACGGCTGCACCACCTGCATCGGCAACTCCGGACCGCTGATCCCCGAGGTCAGCGCCGCGGTGAACTCCGCCGACCTGGCCGTCACGGCGGTGCTGTCGGGCAACCGGAACTTCGAGGGCCGGATCAACCCCGACATCAAGATGAACTACCTCGCCTCACCGCCCCTGGTGGTGGCCTACGCGCTGGCCGGAACGATGGACATCGACCTGTTCAACGAGCCGTTGGGCAAGGACCCCGAGGGCCAGGACGTCTTCTTGCGCGACATCTGGCCCAGCACCGCCGAGATCGAAGAAGTGGTCAGCGGCTCGATCGCCCGCGAGATGTTCGTGACCGACTACGCCGACGTCTTCGCCGGCGACGAGCGCTGGCAGTCGCTGCCCACCCCCCAGGGCCAGATCTTCACCTGGGACCCCGAGTCCACCTACGTCCGCAAGCCCCCCTACTTCGACGGCATGCAGCGTGAGCCGGCGCCGGTCACCGACATCGACGGCGCCCGGGTGCTGGTCAAGGTCGGCGACTCGGTGACCACCGACCACATCAGCCCCGCCGGCTCGATCCGGGCGGACTCGCCGGCCGGGAAGTACCTGGCCGAGCACGGCGTCGAGCGTAAGGACTTCAACTCCTACGGCTCGCGGCGCGGCAACCACGAGGTGATGATCCGGGGCACGTTCGCCAACATCCGGCTGCGCAACCAGCTGGCGCCGGGGACCGAGGGCGGCTTCACCCGCGACTTCACCACCGGTGAGGGTGACGACGCGAAGGTCACCTCGGTCTACGAGGCCTCCGAGAACTACCTGGCCGCCGGGACCCCGCTGGTCGTGCTCAGCGGCAAGGAGTACGGCTCCGGGTCGTCGCGCGACTGGGCGGCCAAGGGAACGGCACTGCTGGGAGTCAAGGCGGTGATCGCCGAGTCGTACGAGCGGATCCACCGCTCCAACCTGCTCGGCATGGGTGTCCTGCCGCTCCAGTACATGGACGGCGAGAACGCGGAATC